>NZ_JATABG010000567.1:0-1476 GCF_036533755.1 Vibrio sp. M260118
CCCTGAAACCCATAAAGTTATCGAAATCGCCACCATAGTGACCGATAGCGAACTTAATATTTTAGCTGAAGGACCTGTACTTGCCATTCATCAGCCAGAACAAGAGTTGGCTAAAATGGATGAGTGGTGCACCACAACTCATACTGGAAGTGGCCTTGTTGATCGTGTACGTGAAAGTAAAATCGATGAACAAGAAGCGATTCGCCAGACTATCGAGTTTTTAGAAAAGTGGGTGCCGAAAGGTAAATCGCCGATTTGTGGTAACAGTGTTGGTCAAGATCGTCGCTTTCTATACAAGCATATGGCAGAGCTAGAGGAGTATTTCCACTACAGATACATCGACGTTAGCACTCTGAAAGAGCTTACGCGCCGATGGAAGCCAGAAGTATTAGATGGTTTTTCGAAAAAGGGAAGCCACCTCGCGCTAGACGACATTCGCGAGTCTATTGCCGAGCTTCAATACTATCGAAAGGCGATTATCTCAATCTAAACTGCCAAGCCAGCTTTTTCGCTGGCTTTATTTTTATGGGATGGGTAGAAAGACAAACTGTGCCACCCCTTGAGCAACCTTGGTTATGCCACGATTGGTTTTGTCTGCCACGATTAAAGCCATCATATCTTGAATCATGATCATCTTGGTGAATAGTCGATCGAAGCTAATGTCACCATTCTCTTCGTCAATGTCGTTGCTATATATGAGTGGATTGCCGTATTGATCTTCACGGTGATAGAGTCGCCAAACAAAGATCTCGATGTTTCTCGCACTGTTGTATAGAGCCTGTTCATCAAGTGAGTCAATAATGAAAAACTCTTGTTGGTGGTTGTAGGAACGACGGAGCATTTCTGAGAGACCAACAACAGTGGCAAAGACTCTATCTCCTTGGAAGTTTTCATCGAAACTCAGCAAAATCGCATCGATCCCAGTTACGCCATTCAGTTCATCGAAAACGAGTGAAGGTAGCTCTATCTCATCTTCTGAACCAAAGATCTGGGTAATACGGCTCTCTATGGTTGCCTGAGGATTCTTTTGTAGCTGAATAGGGTTGCGGACGTAGAGTTTGCGTGTAATTTCTATTAGTTGCTGTTTTAGTTGCCTAGCATGAACATCCATGACGAAGTCGACATCACTTTTTCCTAAATTGCGCATCGGTTTTGGCATGGAGCTACAACCTACGATGAGTAGAGTTAGCACGATGGGAGTGAGTGTTCGAAAACAAATCCTTTGAAACGACATGGACACTAAACCTTAGCTGAAGAGAGTGCGGTTTTCATAGCCAATACTTATATTAAATTTTGCAAATATCAGCGAGCATAACACCACAAAATGCTCGACAGCCTCCCAATTTGTGCATATCAAAGGTTAGTTTTTTGTTATTGAGCAAAATAGCTTTCGTATAAATTTCAAGCTGTTTTGATTATTGATGTGCGCTTTTCAATCAAACAGGAAAAAAAAGGATTTTTTTTGCATGAAGGACT
>NZ_JATABG010000568.1:0-1459 GCF_036533755.1 Vibrio sp. M260118
ACTTTCTAATGAGCAATTTGAGCAACTACTTGCTATATCAGGTCTTGAAGATGCTGAACTCCGTGTTGCCCTACTCCCTTTTGCCGCAGCCTACTCTTATGCTCCGCTATCTAACTTTTACGTTGGTGCCATTGTCCGCGGCCTATCAGGTAAGCTTTACTTCGGCGCGAACGTTGAGTTCGATGACGTCCAGTTAGGTCAAACCGTTCACGCAGAACAAGCCGCAATCAGCCACGCTTGGATGAAAGGCGAGCAGGGTGTTTTGGACATCACTATCAACTACAGCCCATGTGGTCACTGCCGTCAGTTTATGAACGAGCTAACCACGGCGAATGAACTTAAGATACAGCTGCCAAAACGTGAAGGTCAGCCACTGCAACACTACTTACCAGAGTCTTTCGGTCCTTCAGATTTAGGTATCGACGCTCGTCTCATGAAGACAGTCGACCACGGTAAGAAAGCACAAGAGCAAGATGAGCTGTTACAGCTCGCAGTTGAAGCGCTTAACCGCAGCCACGCACCGTACACCCATAACCTAAGTGGTGTTGCGATTAAGACTAAAGATGGCAAGGTTTACAAGGGTGCCTATGCAGAAAACGCTGCTTTCAACCCAAGCCTTCCACCACTCCAAGTAGCGCTAATTCAATTGCTACTTGATCGTCAAGACCTAGCCAATATCGACTCTGCTGCACTGGTAGAAGTAGAAGAAGGGACTATTAGTCACTTGGCGAACACTCAGGCGACACTTGAAGCTTTAAACCCTGATATTCCAATTACTTACTTGGAAATCTAAACGAGAAAAGGCGCCGAAATAGCGCCTTTTTTTGTTCACTATCCAAGCAAACTTAAACTTCGAAAAACGGTTTAGGATCGACTTCAAGCTGATTCGGAGCGATGCCTTTGGTGATAGTCAGGTTTGAAGTTTTAAGATCAATAAAGCTCACATCGACAAAACGTTTGTACTTGCGGGAGTAAAAACACTTAATCTCTGGCTTTAACGGCTCCGTTGGGTTTGAAGACCAAACAATACCCACTCGACCATCACTTAACTCAACGATCGCCCCAACTGGGAACACACCGACACAGTTAATGAACTTATACACTAACTGTTTATCTAGGTGATGCGGCGTTAAGCTAATCAATATCTTGAATGCTTCGGCAGGACTCATACCTTGTTTGTAACAACGATCGGCCGTTAATGCATCATAGATATCGACAATGCTGCTCATACGACCATGTATAGGAAGCTCATCCGCCGTTAGCCCTGCTGGGTAGCCAGAACCATCAAGTTTTTCATGGTGCATCAAACACACATCTAAGCTGACCTGACTGATACCGGTAATATTAGTCACAATCTCTTTAGCATACACTTGATGAAGCTTCATATGCTCGAACTCTTCAGGCGTTAATCGCGCGGGCTTATGTAGCACTTTGTCGTCGACTTTGATCTTACCAACAT
>NZ_JATABG010000569.1:0-1442 GCF_036533755.1 Vibrio sp. M260118
CACCTTTGGCGGCAGCAAGTGCCACTTTAGCTTTGAACTCAGGAGAGTGGTTTCTACGTTTTCTAGTCATAATCTGTTCCAGTATTGTTGGGTACTATCAAAACAGATCAATCACTTAAAGTCATGTCCGAAAATTGGGGACCACTTCTTAGTCTCTCTAAATCTGCTTGACTGAAGTGTGAGAAAATAGTCATTTGGTTTGACTCTAATACGTTTCATAAAATCTGCAGGTAGTGGGCTGAACCCTTCCCACTGCTTGGCAGGACGCGAGAGACTTCCAGCTCTTAGTAAGAAACGTGGTTGTGATTTAGGTTGTCTATCAGCTCTAGCCGTAGCCCAGGCCTCAATATCTTTTATCAAAGGTAAGCAGCTTGCCGGTATCTCTAAATGGCCCTGCTTACCACTATGATAGAAGAAAGATACTTGGATATTTCCATTGCTATCTTTTTCTGTGTAACTTAGTGGCAGAAGCACCCCTTTCAATGGTTTATCTGTGAAACAAGATAAGATGCAGTAGCTTATATAAAGAGTCATCCTAGTTGCGCGTTCTTTTCTTATCGGGTAAGAGTGTTTTCTGACAATAGTTCGCTCGCTATCAGTCCTAATGGTTTTGAGCTCAATAGCTTTGTTTTGTTGGTATGAATAAAAAAGTTCACTAAACCAAGGCAGGTTAATTAATCGATACGACGTTACAAGGTTTAACTGTTTGGTAAGTTGTCTATTTATCTCTGGTAGATAGAATGAATTAGATACTTGTCCATCGAATTGAAGTGTATACAGTAGCCTTTTAGAACTCGCGAAGCATGTGGATAGCTTTACGAGTGTTTCAATAAACGCAACACCAGTCTTTTTTTCAACGTCAAATACGATATGCTCATCAGTTTCGTTACTGACTAGAGCTGTTACGCTAAGATTGGCCCTAGCTTTGAAGCCGCTAATTTTTATTGTCTTTAACCCACGTTCACCGTTATCTGTTTCGATCTCAATAGGGTGGCATATACTTCTCACCACGCTGTGATTGAGAGAGGTAAAATAACAGAGTAAATGGTAAGCGGCGCCCATTGCTAAATTAAATGCTGATGAAGCGCTTACTTTTCCTTTATTGTGGGGCTTTAGAGATGTTGGGAATAACAGAACCTCGAGCTGATCATTGATGTCAATTGAAACAGTAAGCTTTTCGGGTAAAGGAAGGTCCCCTGTTTTGTGTGCAATCAGCTGTGTTGATATACCAAAAAACAAATCGCTTAGTCGAGTTACGATGACTTTCTCATCAAGCTTGGAATAAGCTTTGAAAGGAGTCATTGACCGATTGAAAGGGCGATGTGAATATCTCCAACTTTCTGCATCAACGCCACACCATACCAATGCTTGTATAACGTATGATACCAATCCTACGGCAGTTGATTCTTTAATACCTATTTCATCACCATCATTTCTTTGCC
>NZ_JATABG010000570.1:0-1439 GCF_036533755.1 Vibrio sp. M260118
TTCTAATACAGATCCATTTTGCACCACTTGTGACATAGCTAGAAAGCCTAACTCGGCATTACCCGTGACTAAATACTGGTATGTAGCGTTCAGCCCCTTTCCCATCACCAGTTTACTCTCCAACTGTGGGTATACGCCTAAACTCTCCATTACTTGTACCGACGCCATGCCGTAAGGGGCTACTTTAGGATTCGCAACAGCAATATGTTCGAACTCTCCTGACACTAGTGCTTGCTGACCATCACTAAACAGCGCCTTGTCAGGCGACCAAAGTACGATTCGCCCTTTAGCATAAGTGATCTGCTCTGTGGCTATCTGTTTTTGCACCAGCAGCGCAGGACGTTTCTGGTCTGCAGACAAAAACACATCGTATGGCGCACCATGAGTAATTTGCGAGTAGATCTGCCCCGTTGAACCAGTACTAAGCAGTATCTGGTGACCAGTCTGCTGCTTAAAATGCGCTGCTATGATTTGGGCAGGTCGATGGAAATTATTCGCTACTGCAACTAACGCGTCGTCAGCCAAGCAAAACGATGACAATAGACTACCAACCATCAAAATGAGTGTTTTAATATCCCTTTGAGCCATACAACCTCCCAAACTAATTACCCAACTGCGCCATCCATTGCCGCTGCATAAATGACTTTGCTCTCGCTAAATGCTTTTGTTGCAAGAAAGGCCAAACTTCTTCAAATGGTGCGGTATAGGGCGGCTTTTCATCATGACAAACCACAAGGTGGAACCCGACTTCCGTCTCAATGGGTTCGCTTACTTGATTAGGCTTGAGGCTATAAAGGCTATTCACAATTTCTGGATAGAGCTTGCCCTCCTCACACCATCCCAGCAGGCCATCTTCTAGCGCACTTGGGCACTCGGAATGTTGCAAAGCTAGCTCAGAGAAATCGCTCGCTGGCACCTTCTCACGTACCTCATTAATCCGCTTCCAAGCATTTTCACGGCGGTTCTCTTCATAGTCGGGGTTAATCGTGATCAATATCTGGCGCAACTTCCATGTACGGCCTCGGGAGAAATCTATTTGATGCTTTTGGTAGTACTCTAATGCTTGCTCTCGTTGCAATTCGGGCGCATCCTCAGAGACCACTTCAAGCACTTTTTCACAGCGCAGTTCCCTACTTAACGCCCCCTTAAGCCCTTCCACAGTCATCTGCTGAGCACTCATCAACCGATGAAATTGAGTGAGGGATTCACATTGCTCGACACACGATTGGTAAGCTTGGTCGACCTCACTTTGAGCAACCTTGACCAACTGTGCTTCACTGCTACTTAGAATACTGTTTTGCAGTTGATAGAGTTTATCGACTCTCTGCTGCAATTCTTGTTGTTGCTGCTCATTCAGAAACTCAGGGTTAGACTGGAAAATTTCTATTGCGAGTTTCATTGAAATATATTGACGGATCTGCTCATCCATAAGCACTCCT
>NZ_JATABG010000571.1:0-1419 GCF_036533755.1 Vibrio sp. M260118
TTAGGACTTCGTGTTCGACTGCCTCATCTTGGCCAAGGCAATAGCCGTTAAAACAGGCCGTATATATGGTAGTTAACCTGCGCTTTTAATCATGCTACTGACTTGCAAAACTGGGGGAGACCATATAAGTGAGCGACGCCTGCCACCCAGGCTAATCCATTGCACCGTAAACACAAAACTCAACTTGAGCTGAAAATGCCACGCGTTGCGAATCTGCCTTAAACGCTTTGTTATGCGATTTTTATCAACGTACCACTCTTCTTTGCCAACCAATAGCCATCACGAAATTCTTTTTTCACTGCACTACCAAAGCTAGCGTTGAAAGGTACTAACAAACCATCACAAATAAGCTCGCCTGAAAATGGCAAAATTGCGGTATCAACCACAGAGTATTCTGGACACATTTCTTCAATTGGCGAAGTCAGCCCTTTCACTTGATAGTACTGGTTACTATCAGGATGCAAAAACACATAACCACCTTTGTATTTTTTAAGGTAAATAAAGCGTCCATAAATAGCGTTGTCGAGAGATTCTAAAAGCTCACTCGATACAGCATGGGACATATTACCTTTTACTTCCGAAACACAATCATACAATTCGTCCCTCAAGGCTACGAAATCCGCTAAACCTTCTGGGATCTTGCCATTATTGATGTAAGTCATTACCAACTGGTATTCGAACAAAAATTTTTCAGCCAATTTACTTTCAATAAGCATGTTTCTATTATTTCCGATTAATCGCATAACGCCGCGTTAAGTGGTGAACAACGCTAACCACCAAACTTAAACCATTGTACCTTAAACACTTAACCTGACTGGAACTGAAATCGCCAAGCGTTGTGAATCCGCCTTAAACGCCTTGTTAGGCGAAGTTTCCCACCAGTGTTTAAGTTGCTTTGAAAGCAGATTACCCGAAACAAAATAAGCAACCAAACACCCACTGACTTTTTGTGATTCAAGAACCAAAAAGATCACTATGTTTCAGCCAAGATTCCAACAACCACGAAATGCAGACCTTCAGCAACAAAGTGGGCTTTGAACCCGAAAATGCCAAAGCGACACACTAGCAGCGAAATCGAAAGCCCCAATTGACTTGCCCTTGCCACACTTTGAGCCAGTGACACTCACCGCCATCCAACACTGAAAACCAATGAGGCAACCCACGAATTTTGGCATGTTTTACGGTTTGAGATATTCAAGAACTTGAACCGACAATGCTGAATTGCCGACAAAGAAAAACGAATGCTCAAAGAGACCTAAGAAAATGAGAACAAAGAACTTTCCTGCCCGTCGCCTAACGCCGCGTTAAGTGGTGAACAACGCGACCACCAAACCTAAATTATTGTGCCGTAAACATTAAAGCTGATTCAAACCAAAACTGCCAAGCGTTGTGAATCCGTCTTAAACGCTTTGTTATATG
>NZ_JATABG010000572.1:0-1416 GCF_036533755.1 Vibrio sp. M260118
TAAAAATTAAGATCGCGTGCTCTCAGTTTTTGCATTCCTCTCTCAAAATTAAGCCAATTTGCTATTCGATATTTCAAAGTTACCGTAATATTCACGCCAATTTAAAATAATATTTCATCGTCTGAAATTAATCCTCGGCTAGGCTAACTTTAGCCAGTGCCTGGTAGCGAAGCCCAATAACGATTAAATCTAAACACACTTCGGTACAGCATTACCTACGATGTAAACGTCATTATGAAAGATCAACTTACAATAACTGTCTCTTCAATTAACGGTTCAAAGCATTGGTACTTTAGCAAGGCCATGCAACGAAACCTTAAAACAAGCTTGGTCGTGGCCGGTTTTGCTCTTGCAGCGACACTTTTTCTTATTGATCACCTCTATTCAGAAGTCGATAGCGCTCTACTAAAACAGACCGAATTGGCCGAGCACTCTAAAAGCATCAGCCAAGAACTTGATACCCTACAACAGCTAAAATCTGAGCTTGAAAGTGACTTATCCGACAGAGAAGAACAAGTTCAATTGGTTTCTGAACGTCTAGTCGACTTAGAAAAGGTGCTCGGCGTATCCAACGACAATGCCGATCAGAGCTTAAACCAAAGGCTAGATACTGCAGCGATTACATCCAACGTAAGACGCGCTATGCTCACCCAAATTCCAAGCGGTTCTCCAGTGGGTGATGTACGTATGTCTTCCGGTTTTGGTAAGCGTGTTCACCCGATTACTGGTGTCGCCAAAATGCACCGCGGGTTAGACTTTGCCGCTAACACTGGAACCAAGATCTATTCCCCTGCAGATGGAGTCGTTGAAGTCACGCGCTCGAGCAACAAAGGGTCGGGGAATTTCCTACGCTTACAGCATTCGTTTGGCTTTTCTAGCTCCTACTCTCATTTAAAGCAGTTCAAAGTCAAAAGCGGTGAGTTTGTTAAGAAAGGTCAACTCATCGGTATTTCTGGCAACAGTGGCCTATCATCCGGCCCCCACCTCCACTACGAGGTGCGATTTGTTGGCAGAGCACTAAATCCAAGGTTCTTCGTTGAGTGGGACCTAAACAATTTTGAAGAAATCTTTACCAAGCAGCGAGGCATACGATGGGAATCTTTAGTAGAAACCGTAGAACAACGAGTAGCACAGCAACTTCAACTATCATCGCCAAAGGATGTTCTGTTAGCGGAGAATTCAAAGTAGAGAATGACATCCAAATCGATGGCAAGGTGACAGGTCAAATGCATGTAGAAGGCACCTTGATCGTCGCGGAGTCAGGCGAGTTAAATGGCGAAGTTTACGCTAAGCAACTGATTGTAAATGGATTGCTAGACGGAAATTGCTATGCTGATCGCGTTCAAGTACTGTCGAAAGGTAGCGTGAGCGGAAAAGTATGGAGTAGCAACCTTAGTATTGAGCCCGGCGGTAAAT
>NZ_JATABG010000573.1:0-1405 GCF_036533755.1 Vibrio sp. M260118
TGCTCTTCTCTTTGCACGACTCGCTTCTTGCGGATCGTTTTTATTCTGTCAGGCAGCTTGTCAAGGACTTTATAATCTAGCCACTCCAATTTTTGACCAACTGCTTTTTTAGTGGTTGGGTCAAGATACATTTTGCGCCATTTCGGACGGCCTTTGCGTATCCAACGCCACATAACATCGCGCAAGTCATCTTTGAATATCTCTCTCAGTGCGTAGACAAATGACATCAAAACAATAAATGAGACAGTAATCTCACCCCAGTAGTCACGGGCAAGAATCGCTGTGATGGTAACGAATACCATCACAAAACCCGTCGCGCCACCTTTAACGACTCGTTTCATGTTGTTGCCTAATGATTGAGTTTTTTCTTGTAATACCACTGGGTGCTCAATCAAGCGGCGCAGCAAACGCATTTTATTACTGAGTCGCGTTACGTCGTCACGCACACTTTGCGAGTTGTAGTTATTGAGTTTACGATGGGCGGCTTCTTTCTCAACGATTGCCAGTAAGCTTTCTTTCAAGTTTTTGTATTCACTATCGCGAGGCATATGGGCGATCAAAGACATTAACCTTTGACCAGTGTACCAAGAAAGGTAATTGTCTATATTGGCGTAGTAACGTTTTAGACTCTCTTCATACGGAATACTCCGACGCAGCTTTTTTAGGATGTCGAGAGACAAGTTTATGACTTCATCCACCTCATCCATTGTGACTGAGTCTTTGTTGTGCTTATTAAGCTCATTGACGGCTTTGTCTAAGGCAATCACGTATTGGTATGCGAACAGGCTCAAACTGACGCGATATTGAGTAGTGGACAGTCGCCCACGTTTAGCTAGTCGGCTGTGGACCAGAGGAAGTAGTGTTTTATCACTGTAATAGGCGCGTTTTTGAGTGATGGATTCGTAGTAGAACTCGCTCTCTTTCAAAACGTCTGGAGACAGACCCAATTCACCGGGGATAAAAAAGTACAGATCTAAATCAGACTTTTTGGTCGCTTCCATGGCGTGGGATATTTTGAGTGTAATGCCATCCTGTTTATCAACGGTCAGCAAGTCGCGCTCCTGAAAAATTCCTAAATTTCACGCGAAAGCATACCAGAGATTCGCTATAATCACCGCAAATTTAACAAGAGACAGTTGAAATGATTAAAGTTGGTCAGATTAACCACTTAGAAGTAGTAAAAAAAGCAGATTTTGCCCTATTTTTGGATGCCGGAGATTACGGTACAACACTATTACCGAATAGATTTGTGCCAGAGGGTGTCGAAGTCGGTGACTTTCTTGATGCTTTTTTGTATTTCGATTCTGACAGTCAGTTAGTCGCCACAACTGAGACTCCAATCGCTCAAGTGGGCGAGTGGGGTCTAATGAAAATTGAAGGGGTTAACTCGACCGGTGCATTTGCC
>NZ_JATABG010000574.1:0-1404 GCF_036533755.1 Vibrio sp. M260118
CAATAGCAATCAGATCGAGTTGATCTTGATAGATCTTAATCTGCTCACCTATCTCAGCCAAGCCACCAGCGACATAATCAAATACCGTTCCCTCTTGGTTCCTTGGCGGATCTTGCTCCAAACGAGAAACAACCACATCTTGAGTCACTGTGAGTTTGCCGTCGTCTAAAAGCACTTCTTGAGCAAGTACCTTCATCAAGGTTGACTTACCTGCGCCATTTCGACCGACTAAACAGACACGCTCGTTCTCTTGGAGTGCGAAGTCCGAGTGGTCTAATAGTGGGTGATCACCGTAAGCCAGTAATCCATTATTTATTGTTAATAATGCCATTGTCGTCTAACCAAAGTTGTAGTTGTTGTATATCGAACGGCCAATTAAGCTCGCTACCTTGATAATGCAGCACCGGAATGGTGACGCCGTAACGAGAAAATAACTCATCATCAAAAGCAATATCGACGGTCTCTACTTGATGAGAGATATTAAGCTGTTTTGTCAGTTCAAATGCCATCTCACAAAGATGGCACCCTTCTGTGCTATATAAAGTGATCACCTTGGACCTACTATTCCTTGTGAGTCAAAACCCAACAGTTATGAATGTGTTTGTTGCGCGCGAAATCCATTGGCAATGTTTGGTGCGAGATGTTCTTCGCATCTAAGCCAAGTTCATTCAAACCATCCATATCCATCTTAAAGTGACGTTTGTTGTTAGAGAACACTATCGTGCCACCGCTACGTAACAGGCGCTTAAGGTTTTTCATTAACTGGATATGGTCGCGCTGAACGTCAAAGCTCTGCTCCATACGCTTGGAATTGGAAAACGTTGGGGGATCAATGAAAATAAGATCGAACTGCGCAGTTGAACGCTCTAGCCACTGAAGACAATCTGCTTGTTCGAATCTATGCTGACGACCGACCTGACCATTGAGCTTCATATTCTCTTTAGCCCACTCTAGGTAGGTATTAGACATATCAACCGTTGTCGTCGACTTAGCACCACCACACGCAGCATGTACAGTTGCAGAGCCGGTGTAGGCGAATAAGTTCAAAAAGTCTTTACCTTGCGCCATTTCACCTAGCTTGCGACGAGTAATCTTGTGATCGAGGAACAGGCCAGTGTCTAAGTAATCATGCAAGTTGACTTTGAGCTTTACGCCATACTCATGAACATTCAACGTCTCTGACTCTTGAGCTAGCTTTTGATACTGTGAACGCCCCTTCTGCTTTTCGCGAACTTTCAGTACAACTTTATTCGCTTCAGTACCCGTTACTTGAATAGCTGCTCGGATAATGTCAGTCAGACGACGCTTGGCTTTCTCTTCTGGAATATTCTTTGGTGCAGCGTACTCTTGGATAACCAGATGATCTAAATACACGTCTATGGCTACATTGTATTCGGGTAGATC
>NZ_JATABG010000575.1:0-1402 GCF_036533755.1 Vibrio sp. M260118
TGAATCTCTATCTAGTTTTAGCTATCCAAGTGCCCATGCCAAAGAAACAGTGAAATTGATAGTAGAGGAGGATTACCAGTTTTTCGGTAGTGATACCTTGCTTAAATATGCTTTGTATAATTTGCTGAAAAATTCACTCTATTATCAAAATGGTGAGCAATTCGAGATTGCGATTACTATTCGGCGCGGTGAGCATTACAACTTCCTCTACTTTGAGGATAATGGCGTTGGGATTGACGAAGAGAAATTGGAGTTTGTTTTTCAGGACTTTTACACTTCGGGCAAGTCTTCAAGTTACGGACTGGGTTTACCGTTTTGTAAACGAGTGATGAAATCGTTTGGTGGTTGGATCCGATGCGAATCTGAGTTAGGTGAGTGGACTCAATTTACTCTGGCCTTTCCTTTGTATCAATCCCCAGAAGTTGATGATATTAAACAAGAAATACTGAGAACTAAATCGATTCTTTGTGTTGGTGGAGAGCTCTCGGTTCGCCGTAAATTGAATGAGTTCAGTTTCTATGCTGGTGTGAACTGCGAGATTATCACTTTCGAACAGTCGATAGAAAAACAAGAGTTCGAGTTTGAGTATGACTTAATATTGCTTGATCTAGATATGTGCAGCGAACAAGAATATCTAGCGCTAGAGTCGAACTTACACTTTACTGAAGCGAAAATAGTGCTGCTGTTTAGTCGAGACAATCAATATCACAATCGATTCAGCCGCTTTATCAACTTCTATCCTAAGGAGAAGCCGGCGTTCCTTGCCGATGTGGCAAAAACAGTCGATGAGCTGATATTTGATGGCGTGGAGCCAGATCGCAATGCAGTTCCTAAGCCTAAACCAAAGATTGAAGGTAAACGCATCTTGATTGCCGATGACAACACGTCAATGCGTCAGCTAACTAGCATTTTGCTCAATAAACAGGGTTACCAGGTGTCTCAGGCAGGAGATGGTAAAGAGGTATTGAGTATTCTTGATAACGAGCAGATTGATTTGATTATCATGGATTTAGAGATGCCACAACTCGACGGCCTTGAAACTACCGCAACGATAAGACAATCAGACCAAAGCTACGCAGATATCCCGATTATTGGACATACCGGAGATAATCGGCAAGAAACCTTGTCTAAAATTGAATTCGTTGGCATGAACGGGTATTTAATTAAGCCAGTAGACAAAGATAAACTACTGGACAAATTATCCGACTATATTTAGGTCGATTGACCCTAGACATTCAGGTCGGATAATTTATCTATAGATTTAAAGCGGATAAATTGTTTTAAACGCGACGCTATTTAAATGAAATATAACTCTTTATTGTTATAGGCTCGTTCCGCCACATCGAGGATTTTATCCACCTCCTTATCTGTCAGCGAGCTATTTAATGACAGTCTCAGTATA
>NZ_JATABG010000576.1:0-1401 GCF_036533755.1 Vibrio sp. M260118
AACGAAGCATTTAAGAGTGATTCGCAACGCTTGGCGGTTTCGCTTCGCTCAAGTATAGCCAAGCGTCGCTCACACCTTAATGCGGCGTTATGTTTACTTGAAATTCAAAGGCTTAAAGTTCTTAGGCTCTAGTTCTTTGTCCCTCTGGCAATTTGTCCCTAGTAGACTCAGCAAATCCGCATTGTCGGTCTAAGTTCTTGAATCTCTCAGCCCGTAAAACATGCCCATGTTCGTGGGTTGCTTCATTGTCAGGTCGTGGCGGTCGGCTTCTTGTTTCACTGGCTCAAAGTCGCTTTTAGGTTCTTAGCCAATTAGCACTTCAGCTTGGCAGTTGCCTCGGCAATTCAGCATTGTTTTGCGCTTTGGTTGGAAAGAAAGGGCGCTTGTTGGTGCTTTGTCGGGTTGCCTCATTGAGCAGGGAAGTGGAATTACTCGTTTAAGGTTAATCGCCTTTGGCGGTCAAGTCGGTCCATACTGTGTGGTTTGCTTCAGAAAACTAGTCAGAAATAGCAGTTTTTTCTCAAGTAAATCATGTGTTTGTGGTAAAACATAACAAACAATTTAAGAGTGATTCAGCACGCTTGGCATTTTTGGTTTGGATTTAGTTCAGTGTTTACGGTAGTCAAATTGAGTTCTGTGGTAGCGTGCTTCACACCTTAATTGGGCGTTAGTTGCCAACGAGGAAAACGCAGCTAAAGCAGAATGTTTAGAGTTAAAATCAGTGTGTTTTTGGTGGCGTTTCGTACTTCAATTTTGAATCGTTCGGGTTTGTGAAAATCGTTCTCAGGTTTCTTTTGTGGTTGGATTTTTCTGTTTCAGAAAGCGGATCACTGGTCGAGAGTCAGCTCTGTGACACTGCCTTTTCAAATGAGCGTTTTTGGTGTTGTTAATCCGTTTTCTACGGCGCTTTGAGTTCCAAGTGGTTTCAGTGACAGGCGCTTTGAAACTGCGCCTGATTTGAGTTTTTCAAAGCACGTAAAAGCAGTGTTGACAGAGCGGCAATCAACTTCAAATCAAAGCTTTAGGTTTGGCAACTAACAAAGCATTCAAGAGGGATTCACAACGCTTGGCAGTTTTGGTTTGAATTGGCTTTAGTGTTTACGGCACAATGGTTTAGGTTAGGTGGTGGCGTTGTTCACCCCTTAATGCGGCGTTAGTTGGCGGGTGATTTTTTGAGGCTAGTTCAGCGTAATCTCTGGCCATTCGTCTGGTGCTATCGGCAATTTGGCATTGTCGGTATCAGTTCTTGAATTACTCGAACAATAGCAATTATTAAAGACTCTCGGGTTTGCCTCATTGTCATTTTGTGCAGGTTGGTCGCCGGTATTGCGGGCGTAAAGTTGCGTTGAGTTTTGGTGTTTCAGAGGCAGGTTTACGCGCTGTTCATCAGCTCGTCAGCAT
>NZ_JATABG010000577.1:0-1389 GCF_036533755.1 Vibrio sp. M260118
ATATCTTCCGCGGGCAGATTGTTGATGTCACAGCTTCTCAATACACGGTTCAACTGGCAGGAACCAGTGAAAAGCTCGATGCTTTTATCCAAGCATTATCTGAAGTGACTGAAGTGATTGAAGTCGCTCGAAGCGGTGTCGTTGGTATTGCCCGGGGCGAACGAGCTCTAAAACCTTAAATCCAAGTTTCTACTCGATAGATAAAAAAACCACCGAATCTTCGGTGGTTTTTAGTATCTTGTGGTTGGGATTAGTGAAGGATACGGGCTCGAATCGTGCCTTCGATCTCTTTCAGTTTTCCTAGTGCCTCTTCAGAGCGCTCGGTTTCAACGTCAATGACTACGTAACCGAAATCAGCCGCTGTTTGTAGGTACTGACCTGCGATGTTAATACCTTCTTCAGCAAAGATGGTGTTAATTTGCGTTAGGATACCTGGGCGGTTTTCATGAATATGAAGTAGGCGTGAACAGTCACGGTGCTCTGGAAGTGAAACTTCAGGGAAGTTAACACTTGAAAGTGTAGAACCGTTATCTGAGTATTTCGCCAGTTTACCTGCAACTTCGACACCAATGTTCTCTTGCGCTTCTTGGGTAGAACCGCCAACGTGAGGAGTTAGGATAACATTGTCAAACTTTTGTAGCGGCGACTCGAACGGGTCTGCGTTAGTTTTTGGCTCTGTTGGGAATACATCAACTGCCGCGCCAGCGATGTGGCCCGCTTCTAGGCTATGGCATAGCGCTTCAATGTCGACTACTGTTCCGCGTGCTGCGTTGATGAAAATTGAACCTGGCTTCATGCGCGCGAACTCTTCCGCACCCATCATGTTCTTGGTCTCAGGTGTTTCTGGCACGTGTAGAGTAATCACGTCACACTTATTAAGTAGCTCACTCATAGTGTGGACTTGAGTGGCGTTACCTAGTGATAGCTTATTTTCGATATCGTAGAAGTAGACGCGCATGCCTAAGTTTTCGGCAATGATACCTAACTGCGTACCGATGTGGCCGTAACCGATAATACCAAGGCGCTTACCACGCGCTTCGTACGAGTTGTCCGCGCTCTTCTTCCAAATGCCTCGGTGTGCTAAAGCGTTCTTCTCAGGAATGCCGCGAAGTAATAGCAGCAATTGACCAAGAACCAGTTCAGCCACGCTACGAGTATTTGAGAACGGTGCATTAAATACGGGAATACCGCGTTTTGCTGCTGCTTTAAGGTTCACTTGGTTCGTTCCGATACAGAAACAGCCGATCGCAACGAGTTTTTCCGCAGCATCAATCACTTCTTGGGATAGATTAGTGCGCGAACGAATACCAATGAAGTGAACGTCTTTGACTGCTTCAAGCAGTTCCTCTTCTGGCAGTGAGCCTTTGTGGTATTCGATATTGGTGTAAC
>NZ_JATABG010000578.1:0-1376 GCF_036533755.1 Vibrio sp. M260118
ACCATGTCTAACTGCTCTCTGGCTTTTGCTCGTCGTTGTGTTTTTCCCATGCCGCGCATTTCTAGTCCGAACGCGACATTATCAAGCACCGTTAGCCAAGGCATAAGGGCGAACTTTTGGAACACCATGGATACACGGTGAGTACGCAAATGACGTAAAATCTCTTCATCGCAATTAGCGAGGTCGACGCTTTTCTCGCCATCTTTAATCTCAAGCGAACCACGACTGATCTCATTCAATCCATTAACCGCACGTAACAAGCTCGACTTACCTGAGCCAGAGAGTCCCATTAAGACACAAATCTCGCCCTCTTTGACGCTCAGCGATACATTATCAACACCGACAACTTGGCCTGTCGTATCAATGATCTCTTGTCGTGACTTTCCTAAATCGAGAAGGTCTAACGCCTGCTGAGGCTTGTCGCCAAACACAACGTCTAGATTTTTAATCGTAATTGCTTCCATGACTAGGCCTCTTTTTGATTAGGAGATTTACACAAACGGTCCAGAATGATTGCAACCAGAACGATAGCCAAACCTGCTTCAAAGCCTTGTGAAATATTCACTGTGTTCAGCGCTCTAACCACAGGCTTTCCTAAGCCATCTGCACCTACTAATGCGGCAATAACCACCATAGACAACGACAACATGATGCACTGAGTAACACCCGCCATAATGCTCGGCATGGCCGCAGGAAGCTCCACTTTAAACAGCAATTTCATTCGGCTAGCACCAAAAGCTTTACCCGCTTCTACTAACTCTTGAGGTACTTTAGTAATCCCCAAGTAGGTCAGTCGAATTGGCGCTGCAATAGCAAAAATGATAGTCGATATAAGTCCCGGCACGATACCTAACCCAAACAACACAAGCGTCGGGATTAGATAAACGAAGGTCGGAACGGTTTGCATTAAATCGAGAATCGGCCGCAATAATGTATATAGCCAAGGGCGGTGAGCGGCCATAATACCAACAGGGACACCGATCAACACAGAGACACCAGTCGCAGCAAACACCAAAACAAACGTTTCGAGCATCTCTTGCCAATAGCCAAGATTAAGAATGGTGAGCAGAGCTCCAACAACAAAAAGCACCAAGGGAATACTACGGTGTAAGTACCAGGCAATAGCGGCTGTAAGTACAATCGGCACCGCTGGTGGCATCCACTTAAAAATATCGACAACAAAAAGAATGACGGTTTCAAGAAAGATTGAAATAGCATCGAATAGCCCAGCCGCATTGAGCGTTAGCCAATCGACACCAACTTCCATCCAATCACCGACAGGGATCTTGTTCTCTGTAATAAAATTCACAATAAAACCTTTATTTGCCGAGTGAGGAGTTTGTGCCCCTCACTCTAGAACATTTATACTTTAGAAT
>NZ_JATABG010000579.1:0-1364 GCF_036533755.1 Vibrio sp. M260118
CTTTTACCGAAAGATTTACCACCACCAAACTTCTTAGCCTCTGCAATTGGCGTGATCGCCACAGACACCATGAGTAAAGCAACAAGGGAAAAGAGTCGTTTCATATTCTTCCTTTGAAGTTCCTAATAGAGTTATTTTTACTTATAAATCTATCTTAACCTTAGCCATTCCATATGCAAACCAAAACGTCTAGGACACATGTATCAGAATATTGCAAATAACCACGACTATTGTTGACCTTATAGGTAGAGGCTCATTAGAATATTGAACGTTGTTCATTAGATTAATCTCACTATGGCCAGAAGAAACGATCATACGCGTGAAGAGCTTGTCACGCTGACGCTAAATACCGTTAAAGACTTTTTATCGGAAAACAGCTACCACGAGCTAAGTTTACGAAAAATTGCCACTATGATCGGTTACGTTCCGAGTACCCTAGTTAACGTATTTGGCAGTTACAACCTTCTACTACTTCACGCAGTTGCTCAGACGCTTGATGAGCTATCTAATGAAGCCAAACAAGTGGTGGCGAATAGTGAAGACCCAAATGCTGCACTTTACGAACTAGCTTATTGCTATCATGATTTTGCTCAACGTCACCCATACCGTTGGCAGCTAATTTTCGAACACAATATGAATGGCGATACCCTACCGGAATGGCAATCAGAACGTATCGATGCGATGACAGGAATGCTCGAGCAATTATTGCAAGTTATCGCACCACAACGTAGCCAATCCGAGGTATTAAAAGCGAGTCGCGTATTATGGTCCGGCGTTCACGGTATCACACTGCTAAGTGTCGATGACAAGTTCTTTGCCGCTGAGCCTATCGATGGAAAAGTGCTGATAGAGAACCTACTCTCTAATTACCTGAGTAATTGGTAAGGTCTAAATGTCGAGCAATCAAATCTCTTTACTGGGACAGAAACGATTCTTACCCTACTTTATTACCCAATTTTTCGGGGCTTTTAACGACAACATCTTTAAAAATGTTCTGTTGCTGTTTGTCGCCTTTGCTGGTGCCGGCGTGTTACCCGTCTCTAGCCATTTATTTATCAATTTAGCGGCAGGCTTGTTCATTCTCCCTTTTTTCCTTTTTTCAGCATCAGCGGGCGTACTTGCCGACAAATACGAAAAATCTTGGTTCATTCGCAAAGTCAAATTGGCGGAAATCGGCATCATGTGCCTTGGTGCTATCGGCTTTATTACCGAGAGCTATCTTATTCTGCTGTTATTGCTGTTTTTAATGGGCACTCAGTCGGCATTTTTCGGCCCAGTGAAATATGCGCTTCTCCCTCAGCAACTTAAACCTAACGAACTCGTACCTGGCAACGCCCTAGTTGAAACAGGCACCTTCCTTGCGA
>NZ_JATABG010000580.1:0-1357 GCF_036533755.1 Vibrio sp. M260118
AGTGGCGAGATCTGGATGCTGCTCACCACCCAGCGGTGGCTGCTCGACTAGCGAATCCGGCAGTTCAAAAGCTTGGTTAGGGATGTAGTAAAAGTTGTTGTTTTTCGCGTAAGCAACACTGGTATCGTCGTCTGCGCCAAAGTCACTTACACCTGGTGGGTTATTGAGCCCTTTGTACACTCGCGCTACGTGGTTTGGCACAATATCAATAATGACTTTCATACCTGCTTGATGGGTTCGCTCGATAAGGCTGGCAAATTCTTGATTGCGCTGGCTAGGATTATCGGCTAAATCTGGATTGACCGAGTAGTAGTCTTTCACCGCATAAGGCGAACCAGCACGTCCTTTTACAATGCTTGGGTGATCTTTATCGATGCCAAATTCACTGTAGTCGCCAATCAAGGCATGGTGCGGGACTCCGGTATACCAGATATGTGTGATGCCCAATTTGCTAATTTCGCTTAGCGCCTTCTCGCTAAAATCGCTGAACTTTCCAACGCCATTTTGCTCTATGGTGCCCCACGGCTGATTAGTTTGGTTTATATTGCCAAATAAGCGAGTAAATACTTGATAGATATTTTGTTTTTTCATTCTAGTTCGAAGCCTGATTGACGCTATTTTAAAAGCATAGAAGATATAGAGGCACAAAAAATCCTCCCTACTAAATCGGCAAAGGGCGTAGAAGCGAAAAGTGTGATCATAAGCGATTGAGTGACGTTCAACTAAAGAGATAGTCTAGCTTAAGCCCATGACATCGGGGTTAGGAGATTTCATTATTCTCGCGTTCGTTTCAGTCAAATAAGTGAATAATCGGGTTGAAAACTTGGTTAAAGGTCACAGAATGAGCATTTCTGTGGCCTTTTAATTTATCGCTCTGTGAGTGATTTTTACTTTTTAGATCAGAGAGTAAGCTCTTAATCTTGGTTGTTTTCTGGTACCAAAGTTCACTTTGACACTCGGGCTTGCTTTTCTAAGCTTTAGATGAAGTCAACGTCAAAGGAAAGGAGAACACAATGGCGAAGTTCCAACAAGATATCCCAAATCGAGTGACGGTTTACCACGATGATATAGACCAAGAAAAAGCACTGAAGAATGCGATGCTTCCCGAAAAGCCAAGATACTTTAATGGCTCACCTACTTACGAAGCTTCTAGTGTTGATGAGTTCAAAACCAAACTCAGCCAAATTGGAATGTCGCTAGACGTATAATCCCAATCGAATCAATTAGGCGGTCAACTCGACTGCCTTTGTTTTTTCAGTACCCTCACTATTCATTCTTTATATTTCAATAGCTTGTCTAGCTTCTGAATATGACAACCGACTTTAACTATCACTAATACAGTTAGATACTGGATTTT
>NZ_JATABG010000581.1:0-1343 GCF_036533755.1 Vibrio sp. M260118
GTCTTAGACCCTCATGCAGCGCACTCTCGCACCTTAGATCTTAGGCTTAATGGCAAAATCATAGAGCGAAACCTTCGAAATGAGATGAAGGCTTTGATGATAAAAATGCTCTGGATTTCAAACAGAGAGTATTCATTTCAATCAATTTATTACACATTGGTTCACTTAAAGAAATTCGTAGCGCCATTGTTAGCGGAAGGTGAAAACAGTTTATCGAAAATTAACTTTAAGCGTATTGAAAGATGGATTGAGGAAGAAACAACCGATATAGATTTTGAAAATGAAAAAGTTTACGCCTACATAAATAAACTTTTTGTCGAGAAAGAGCAGTTACCCTTTCGTGTTGCCCTATCCAAGAGGCTTACGCCTGATGATTTTAGTATCAGAATAGCTGAAAAAGAACAATACTCAGTCATTCCACAGCGTTTGTACTTTAGAGCTTTATCTGAAGCAGAGTTGCTGATTGAACGCTTATACCCTCTCCGTGATGAGTTAGAGGCCCTCTCGACCTACTTAACTACCTTCAATGATAAAATATATGAAGGGTACGCAAAGTATTTGTATCAAGGCATGAAAACTAGCTCAAATGGCAGAACAATATGGAGGCTCAGTAATGGAAGGGACAAAGTTCATATGGAAAAGAACCAAGCTTTTAAAGCTGCATTTAATGCCCTGAAGACTCCAACGAAAGATAGAATTATGATGTTAATTCGAGAACACAAGCCCACTATACACCCAAGCTCATACGCTAAGCTTCATCCAGGCTCAGTCATATCAATCGATGGAAGAGAGATAACAAACTCCAAGCAAGCTACAGTCCTTCTGACCGAATATTGTGGAGGATGTATTTGGGCACTTTTAGCAAAATCAGGTATGCGAGTCGATGAAGCATTTCACCTGCACACTGTAAACGGCTGTCAAAAGGAAATAATTTCTGAGCAAGTAATTCACGTTCTAAATGCAAATTTATCTAAAACTGTAAGAGGTTCACAATCAAAACAAGATGAGTTTGTTACAACAGAGCTTGGTATGAAAGCCTTCGAGGTGCTGCAATCCATTCATAAACCACTACGAGAATACTGCACTGACAGCAAACATTTTTTCCATACCCTCAAACTAATGGATGGCTTCAGAGCCGCTGGAAAAAGCGCGATCGCTACGCAAGCTCAAAAGTGGTTTAACAAGACTCTTGCCTCAGATATAAACTTAACAAAAGAAGATATAAGAGACTTACAAATTTCTAATCCTAATCGCAGTTATAAAATAGGTGAAGAGTACAAGTTTTCATGCCACCAACTACGCCGAACATTTGCTTATTACCTAATTGGATATGAATTACTATC
>NZ_JATABG010000582.1:0-1340 GCF_036533755.1 Vibrio sp. M260118
TTACAAACCATCCTTGAAGGCTATGAGCTAGCGATGTCTCTTGAACACGGAGACTTGTGATCAAGAGACAGGGCTTCGTGCCTTCCTTTTTAGTTTTCATAGAGAACTAGTCTACTTTAAGCTCTTTAAGCATAGCTTCAGGTAGTGCAAGTTCATCATTCTTATTCACCGAGATACCCGCTGATAGAATCGCCTGTGCGATTTGCTTAGCTTCATCTAGTGAGTGCATTTCCGCAGTGCCACATTGGTACTCATTCAACTCTGGAATCTTGTTCTGGCTTTCCACTTTTAACACATCTTGCATTGCTGCTAGCCATGCGTCAGCCACTTGCTGCTCTTGTGGCGTACCAATCAAGCTCATGTAGAAGCCAGTACGACAGCCCATTGGCGAGATATCAATGATCTCTACGCTATCACCGTTTAAGTGATTACGCATAAAGCCTGCGTAAAGGTGCTCTAGAGTATGAATACCTCTTTCAGACAAAATGTCCTTATTTGGCGCAGTAAATCGTAGGTCAAATACCGTAATGGTGTCACCTTTTGGCGTGGTCATGGTTTTCGCCACGCGAACAGCTGGTGCATTCATTCGCGTGTGATCGACGGTAAAACTATCTAGTAACGGCATTATACTTCTCCATGTGTAACTGTTCTTAAAAGAACCAGCTTCTATTATCTTCTAACTCTTGGCGGCACTGCTTCAGTTGCCAACCATAATCCTTTGCTTGTTGCTCAACCTTGCGAGCAACTTTAATCAATGAGGGCTTACCTTGGTAGCTCTTACGTTTAAACCCACCCCGACCTTCATGATAAGCCAAGTACTGACTGTATGCATCCCACTTTGACACACCTAACTGCTTTTGAGTAGCGTCTGTATACCAACCTATGAACATCAGCGAATCAGCGAAATCGGTTCTTGAACCGCCATGGTCCGTTGCTTTCTGGAAATCTTCCCAGGCTGGATCTTGCGCTTGCGCGTATCCATAAGCACTGCTTACTCGTCCCCAAGGAATGAAACCGAGTAGATAATCTTTTGGCGGCCTAGCGTCATGGCGAAAGCTGCTCTCTTGCTTCACAAATGCCATAGCGACCTGAATCGGAGTTCCCCACTCCTCTTGCATGTCAGCCGCATCATCATACCAATCTGGGTTTTCTCGGAAGATTTCACATACGTTAGACTGATTTTTTGGAGGAGCAGTGGCACAACCTCCCAATACAATCAAACTGACAACAACAGCAAACGTCCTTATCACTTCGAGCCCTTAAACTTTCAGATAAGCAAAATAGTCATCAAGAAAATCATCAAAGCTCAACGTATCCGCAGCTTCCACATCGGCTTGAGC
>NZ_JATABG010000583.1:0-1336 GCF_036533755.1 Vibrio sp. M260118
GGGTCTCGGTCATTTCAGAAGAAAACTCATCACAATTGCGCTCGTATATTTGGGTTACCGCATCTGATTTAGAGTAGCCGAGTGCTTGTGCAAGTTCTGTAGCAGTCAACCAGAGCTTTTGTTGGTATTCGATAACGTCGAAGTGAGTGTTTTGGAAAGTAAGTGCTGTTGAAGTCATAGTGAACTCCTAGAGAGATTGTTTAAATCACCACTCGAAGTTCCTACTCAACGGGTGGTGAGCTGAACGGGGGTAGGAATACCGCTCTCTAGGACACGGCCAGCCGAAGCTGCCCCGCCCAGCCCACCATAATGCTTACCATACCAGTCTGTTGACCAGACCAATATGTTTAGATGTGCTAAGGCCATACACATAAAAAAACCAGCAAAACGCTGGCACTTATGCGCCTAGAGAGAAATAAAGCGGGTTCCTACGCCCGGCACTGGATTTTGCCAGTGCATTAGTAGGTTAGCCGATGTGATCTATAATAGTCAATGAGGTACAAGGATATTGATGAACATTGATGGATATTGATTAAATTCTTACACACTAATCATTGCTGCAATGATTAAGGTCTAGTAGGATTGCGGTAAATAAAATATTTACTTAACCAACCAGCGCAATGAAACCACTCTGTTTTGTTGTGCTTTTTGTGTAGTCAGTTTTGGAGTACCGAATGGGTGTTTTTCATCTAACAATCGAACAACTTGAAGATAGAGAAGCTGTAGAGCAGTTGATCAATCAGTCTGGTGTTGATGCGTATGAAATTAGTAAGACATCGTGTCTACTCGCCGATAATGATGTGACTTCCGCGCAAGAAATGGCTACTAAAGTTGGCTTAATAAAGGACAACGACGCCACTATATCCTTCTTTTTATCTGCAGCTGATAAGTTTTATGGTTACCAAAGCAATGAGCTGTGGGAGTGGATTCAAAAATACCAAGGAGGAAAGTGATGTCACACAACTCTTCCTACGGTTTTAATGGCAACAATCCGAATCGACCTGTTCCTGGCTCAAGCCCGAGCGATAGGATTGAATGGCTGCAGCACTCAATTAATGAAGTCAGCAATAATACTACTCACGCATGCACCAGCATAGATATGATGAAGGCAGACATAGAAAGAATGCGTCCAGACATAGATAGCATATCAACAGTAAGAATAAAGCTAAACATAGTGATTGCCGTAGCCATTGCTGTGCTTAATGTTGCTGGGTGGTTTGCCGTTGAAGTTCTCAATATGAAATCAAATGTTGCTGTAAATAATACAAAACTCGCTGCAATCGAGAAGTCTCTAAATGACAACCAAGAGCAAAACAAAGAAATTAGCCAAAAGCTA
>NZ_JATABG010000584.1:0-1329 GCF_036533755.1 Vibrio sp. M260118
AGCAGAACATCAACAAGCTTGCTCGCGTTCAAGAACAGCTCGAGCATTCAGGCGCATGGCGCTTTGAAGACCGAATTAAAAATGTACTCGCAGCGCTTAAGCTTGATGGACATACTAAGCTGACAGACCTTTCTGGCGGTTGGCAACGTAAAGCGGCACTAGCAAGAGCGTTGGTTCGCGACCCTGATGTGCTACTTCTTGATGAGCCTACTAACCACCTTGACGTCACAACGATTGAGTGGCTAGAGAACTTTCTCAAAGATTTCCGTGGTTCAATTATCTTTATCTCTCACGATCGGGCGTTTATTAAGTCAATGGCAACACGCATTGTCGATCTTGATCGCGGTAAACTGGCGTCTTTCCCGGGTAATTATGATAACTACCTAGTTGAGAAAGAGGAGATGCTGCGAGTCGAAGAGATGCAGAACGCAGAGTTCGATAAAAAGCTTGCTCAAGAAGAGGTGTGGATTCGTCAAGGCATTAAAGCACGTCGTACTCGTAACGAGGGGCGTGTGCGAGCGCTTAAGAAGCTGCGTGAAGAGCGTAGTGAGCGCAGAGAAGTTCAGGGTAAGGCAAACATTCAGATCGATGACGCATCGCGCTCAGGCAAGATCGTCTTCGAAGCAAATAGCATTAACTATGAGATTGAAGGTAAGTCTATCGTTAAGGACTTTTCGTTCAATATCATGCGTGGTGATCGTATCGCACTGATCGGTCCTAATGGCTGTGGTAAGAGTACCTTGCTTAAACTCCTTCTCGACGAGCTCCAGCCCCAATCCGGCAAGCTACATTGTGGCACTAAGCTAGAAGTGGCCTATTTTGACCAGTACCGTGAAGTACTGGATCCAGAGAAGTCGGTTATTGATAACCTTGCAGATGGTAAGCAAGAGGTGATGGTTGGTGGCAGGCAGCGTCATGCACTCAGTTACTTGCAAGACTTTCTGTTTGCTCCGAAACGCGCTCGCACGCCAGTTAAAGCGCTATCTGGTGGTGAGAAAAATCGCTTATTGCTGGCCAGAATCTTCCTTAGATCAAACAACTTATTGGTGCTTGATGAACCAACTAACGATCTTGATATCGAAACTTTGGAACTTTTGGAAGATTTACTTGCCAATTATCAGGGTACGCTTTTACTTGTCAGCCACGATCGTCAGTTTGTTGATAACACAGTAACCACAAGCTGGATCTTTGAAGGTGAGGGCGTTATCGAGGAATTTGTTGGTGGTTATCACGACGCTCAGCAGCAGCGTGCGCAAACTCTAAAGGCACGAGCGGTTGAAAAACCAACAAAAATCGCTAAACAGGTTGAGGAAACTCCCAAAACGGCTG
>NZ_JATABG010000585.1:0-1328 GCF_036533755.1 Vibrio sp. M260118
ACTTTAGTCAGTGCGAATGCTGCTTCTTCAAAAGCTGGATCCATAACATCACGTTCAATCCAACCTAGAGAACCGCCTTCTGATGCACTACCGAAGTCATCAGATTTCTCTTCTGCCAATGTCGCGAAATCTGCACCTGCATTTAACTCGTCAAGAATTGCCTGTGCTTTCGCTTCATCGTCACCTTCAACTAGGATATGACTAACGCGGCGCTGCTCTTCAGAAGAGTATTTATCAAGATTCTCTTGATAGTATTGCTGTGCTTGCTCGTCAGACACGGTAATCGCGTCTTTTAGCTGTTGTGCAGAAAGCTCGATGTAAGCAACTTTTACCTGCTCTGGGCGAGTGTAACGCTCAGGATTTTGCTTGTAGTAATCGTTGATCTCTTGTTCAGAGAGTTCTGCTTTGGCAGCAAAATCAGCTAGAGATAGCGTTACCTTCTTAATATCACGAGTTTGAGTGAGCAACTTGCTTTGAGCTTCAACTTCAGCGGGTAGCGAGAAATCACTGCCCTGAATCGCAGAAAGTAGTTGGTTCCGCACTAGGTCGCGGCGTAAGTACTCAGCGAAGCTTTCCGCAGAGAAACCTGCGCGGCGAAGTGATGTCTGGTAGATCTCTTGATTGAACTTTCCGTCAACTTGGAATTGCGGCATGTCTAGGATAAGTGTGCGGATTTGCGCATCACTCACACGTAGACCAAGTGATTCTGCGTGTTGCTCTAGAAGTAAGTCATTAACCATGCGGTCAAGAACTGAACGGCGGAAAGATTCAACATAGCTTGGGTCAGCTAAAAGGGTTGAGAAGTAATCGCCTAGTTGCGCTTGCATGCGATTACGTTCGTTTTGGTAAGCTTGTTCAAACTCACCACGACCAATTTCAACATTGCCTACTTTCGCTGCTGTGTTGCCTGCTCCACCAACAATGTAGCTGCCTACACCAGCAAATACGAACGATAGGATGATAAGTCCTAGGATAATTTTAACCGCGATGCTGTTAACGCCTTCGCGTAATCGGTCCATCATACTTAAACTACTCTCCGCTTATGCACCGTACCTACTGCAATACACTGAGTACGATACACTTCATTAAAATAAAAATTGAATAGCGCGATAATACCAGAAAAAGAAATGCGCATCAGTATGATGCGCATAAATTAAAAAGGTTCGAAAAAATCCGCCTAACTGGCGATTTTTTGATTAGTTACAAGAGTCTTTTAAAGCTTTACCAGCTTTGAACGCAGGAACTTTAGCTTCTGCGATTTGGATCTCTTCACCAGTTTTAGGGTTGCGACCTGTGCGAGCTGCACGAGTGCGAACGCTGAAAGTACC
>NZ_JATABG010000586.1:0-1313 GCF_036533755.1 Vibrio sp. M260118
TTTCAATGCAGGGAAAAACTCTTTGCCTTCATTCTCAGCATAAAAACCACTTGCTTGTTCTTCCGTTAAACGCACCATTTTCGCTGCGATGATCTGTAGTCCCGCCTTTTCGATACGGTGATAGATCTCGCCAATCAGATTACGTTCTACTGCGTCGGGCTTAACAATAGAAAAAGTTCTTTCTAGAGCCATAAGGTATCCTTTCGTTATGTCTTTGTTCTAATGGAAGAGGCTCTTCGGCCTCTTGGAATTATTTGTTCTGCTGTTGAATAAGTAGACCGGCAAGGCTACGAACGCCTACTCCCGTTGCGCCAGCTGCCCACTTATCTGTCGCTGCTTTGCGGTAAGTCGCAGCACAATCAAAATGCAACCAACCTTTTTTGTAGTCTTCGACGAAGTATGACAAGAATGCGGCGGCTGTACTCGCACCTGGTGAGTAGTCACCACTACTGATGTTAGAAAGATCAGCAAAGTTAGATGGCAGCATGCTGCGGTGGAAATCTGCCAAGGGCAGCGGCCATAAGCCTTCTTTCTCTTCACGAGCCGCCGTTAGCGCTTGGTGAGAAAGCTCATCATCAAAGCTCATCAAGGCGTGATAGTCATTACCCAAGGCGTTTTTCGCCGCTCCCGTTAAAGTCGCGCAATCAATGATTAATTCCGGGTTTTGCTCACTAGCATAAATAAGGCCATCGGCGAGAACCAAACGACCTTCTGCGTCGGTATTCATGATCTCTACGGTTTTACCGTTCTTGTAAGTGATAATGTCACCAAGCTTAAGAGCACGACCAGAAATCATATTTTCAGCACAACATAAAATCAGTTTTACGCGTTTGTTCAAGCCACGCATGATCGCTAAGCCCAGACCACCGGTAATAGTACCAGCACCGCCCATGTCTGCCTTCATTGCCGTCATAAAACCAGATGGCTTGATGCTGTAACCACCCGAGTCAAACGTAATACCTTTGCCCACAAGACAAGCAAAAACTGGGGCATCTTCGTCACCAGTCGGGTTGAAGTCTAGTTGCAGCATGGCCGATGTACGCTCAGAACCTCGACCCACAGCATAAATGCCTTGCCAATCTTCACTCAGGAGATCTTTATCTTTTACGATACGAGCTTTAACTGTCCCTTCTGGCGCTACAGATTTGATGAACTCAGCAGCCATTGTCGCCAATTGACGTGGGGCAACCTCTTCCGCTGGTTTGTTAATAATGTCACGGGTGAAATCAGTCGCTTTAATTCGAGCATTCAGTTCCGCTTGATCTTGTTGTGCAAGATCTTGCCAAACCATTTGATTATTTTTCTTTGGCCCA
>NZ_JATABG010000587.1:0-1312 GCF_036533755.1 Vibrio sp. M260118
GTTGGAGGATTGGCGCTTAGTATCAACCCTCTTTGTATTGGAGAACTGGAGAACTGGAGAACTGGAGAACTCTAAAGATACGCCACTTCGCTAAGAAGTCAGTTTTAGTTATCTAGCAGGGCGCAGCCCGGTCTCGACTCTCGAGCGAAGCGTTCTTCAGGACGAAGTCCGCTCCTCTACCCTACATCTGGTCAATTCGCGCTTTTACGCTCAATACTTTATCTGCGTACCTTGGGTCGGTCGCATAACCCGCTTGGTGAATGCCACGAATAAACTCTTCGTTATTGCCGCCATGTCGCAGAGCCATTGTGTATCTAGGGTTTTTGTTCAAGAAGCTAACGTAATCGTTAAAGCTTTCTTCATAGTTAGCATAAGAGCGGAATGCGGCATTCTCTTTGACTGGTACACCTTGATGATATTCCAAAGTTTGAGTCGAGACTTTATCACCAGACCAGCTACGGTCGGCTTTGATGTTAAATAGGTTATTACTACTGCCACGTGAGTTGTTGACAACCTTTTGCCCCCACCCCGTTTCTAATGCCGCTTGAGCCAACAACAACGATGAATCGATGCCCAAAGCTTGAGCCGCTTTTTCCGCATATGGCTTCATAGAAGTAACAAAAGATTCAGGAGAATCAAAGCGCGAAGGCTGCGCTTGAGTAGGCATTGCTACAGTAGTCGCATCGGCACGCTCATGACGAATACGGTCAATCTTCTCCATCATGGCTTCAAAATCTTGATTGCCCGCTTTAGCATTTTGGTTCTCTACACTGCCCGTAGAGAGCTGAGCAACGATCATATCCGCAAGTCCAAGAGAGCCTGACGCACTCAACTCACTCGACATCTGCTCGTCCATCATCTGGCGGTAGAATTGCTGATTTTGACTGTCCATCAAACCAGATTCGAAACTCGAGTTAGCATCACGCATTGATTTAAACAGCATTGAGGTAAAAATCGCTTCAAACTGTTTTGCTGCGGCAGTTAAAGCGGCTTTCTCACCAGCTTCGTCACCATCTACCGCTTGCTTACGCAGTTTGTCTAAACTGGCGATATCGTGAATAAAGCCAATGTCATTACCATTGTTAATCATGCTCTACTCCTTAGATTACGATCAGTTGCCCTTCAATAGCACCCGCTTGTTTTAACGCTTGCAGGATTGCCATTAAATCTGAAGGCGCTGCGCCAACTTCGTTCACCGCTCGAACAAGGTCATCAAGAGTTAAACCCGGCTCAAACTTAAACATCTTGCCTTGCTCCTCGGTGACCTCGATATCGGTATCAGGAACCACAACTGTCTCGCCACCACCAAACG
>NZ_JATABG010000588.1:0-1309 GCF_036533755.1 Vibrio sp. M260118
CTCTTCTTAACCAGTCATATCGCAAACCAAGTGTTTTTTCAGCATCTTGACTGGTCTGCGGAAATAAGTTGAACAGGTCATCTTCATCATCAGACTCGAATACTAATTTTAAACGCTTGGTCACCTTTGGCAGATGCAAACGAGCTTTAACCCGAGTTTTGTACTTATAGCCTTCATCTTCAACGTAAGAAAAGTCGTTTGACCACCTAACTGTGCCTCCGGCGCGCGCATCTTGGTCGACACGTTCATCAACGAAGAAATTATCAAACCAAACCGCTGGCTCACATAACTTACCATTAACGTAAGTAAATGCTGAGTCGAGAATTTGAGCGCTATCAGGTTGACTGTGGCAATGGGAGTAGTCAACATCTTCTTCGGAAAAAGAAGACGTTGAAACTAGTATGAAAACTAAAGCTAAAAGTCTCAATGATGTGATTGTATTTAATGGCTTTGGCCCTAAGTATGACCAATAGACATTCAGTGCGTCAATGAATCATGTAACCAAACCTCGATCCAGAGGCCTCAATTATATTGTGAACAATGAGGTGGCTAGCCGTTTTGCGCAATTTGAGAATATTGACGCAATAGGTCAGTCAATGCCGTTACCCACTCTAACGCATTTTGTGGCGCACTTTTTACTAATACTTCAACATGATTACAGTGCGTTTCCAGAGGAATCGCGCGTTCTAAATGGAATGACACAGAATAGAAGTGCCACAGCAACAGCCTCTGCATACGCACAACATTTTGCGCTCTGTTTTCCGACTCAGCAAATAGAGCAGGTAACTCACTAAGAGCAATTGCATTCATGCGAAGCATAGCATCAAACTGTGCTTCTTGAAGTTTGTCTTCGTTTGCCGTTTCCTCACTTTCGAAGGTGAACAACTCTGTCATCGACTCTTCCGGTACTAAGCGATGAACCATTCTCAGACTAAGCTCTTCTAACTCGTCATCGGGCATTTGAGACAGACAGGTGTAGGTATAATCGCGTTGCATACGGGTACTCAGACAAATTTAATTTGGCTGTGTATTCTAACCACTGTAGGGAAAATTACTATACTAGAATCAGGCAAAAAAACGCCCCGCAATTTGCGAGGCAATGTTTGTTGAGTTTGCTAGGTTAGCCATTGACGTTGTATGTGAACTTTTTAATGATAAACTACCATAAGAATTCTTATTTAAAACTAGATGCTCGATCCAAAATCGCAAACTTTACAATTAGAATTATAATAAAAATGTTCCGAAACTGTGATCTTGGTTCACGGTTTCATATCAACTTCATGCATAGCAACTCAAAGGTGTACTGACA
>NZ_JATABG010000589.1:0-1306 GCF_036533755.1 Vibrio sp. M260118
CCGAAAACGATCTTTAGATTGAGGCTTCGAGCCCTGCTTCTCTCCCTCTTCCACCACTACTTTGCATGAAGGCAAAAACAGCAAGATAACCAAAATGCCGAAGCTGACAATCACGGCAGAAACAGCAAAAGCCGCACTAAAACCAAAGCTGGCTTTGATCATAAATGCTAATGGAGGCCCAAATACCCAAGCTATAGCGATGCCCGCACGCATTGTCGAAAGAAACGTCGTGCTGTCTTTTAAGTGTTGATCCGCGTATTCGCGGCCCATAGCAAACAGCTGACCAAAGGCAGCGCCACTCACGCTGCCAAACAACGTAGCTATGGTCACTCCAACCCAATAGTCACGGACGAAAATGAAGCTCACCACCGTAATGAAATAGCAAGTGAGTGAGACAACAAGAATGGTTTTTCGTTGCCAGTTCTTATCTGACTGAGCCGCCAATAGCTGCGAAACCGCAACAGAACTTGCAACGGCTAGTACCATATATAAGCTCAACATCATTGGCGTTGCGTTTAACATCTCAACAATGAATAAACTTGAGAGAGGGTAAAAAAAAGCACCGCACAAGCCAGAGACAAAGGCGGTAAATATAAATAACAGGGCAGTTGTATCTCTATACATGATTCGTAATCATCTCTATGCGTAGGTGTTAATTTGTAGCACTAGTTTAATCAAAGCTATGCACTTCAATTGATAGTATCCGAGCCAGTTCTAATACTTATCCGTCAACTTTCATTAAATTTTTGACGGAGAGAAACCTCCGAATTAATCTATGGCGATAAGGTTGTGTCGACCTTAAATTGAGGCCTATTAATGAAACCATTTATTGAAAACGTACTCAGCACTCCAAGCTACGATTGGATAGTTAGAGAGTTTCACTGCCGAGTAAAGAAGGAAGAGTTTTCCTGCCCTTGGCACTATCATTCTGAGTATGAACTTGTGCTCTACCTCGACCCAGACAAGGTTTTCAGTGGTAACTATTTAGCCGGAGATGCGATAGGTCAGGTTGAACACAATACCCTGCTGCTTTATGGTCCGGGGTTGCCTCATATGATTACAGGCAAGCTCTCAAGTGATGTAGAAAAACCGCACAGTTCAATCATTGTTTGGCTCAAGCATCACTGGATAGAGAAGCTTCAATCAGCCATCCCGGAAGCGCGCAATATCAAGCAGCTTCTCGATAACGCTGCCTATGGCATTAAATTCAGCCCACAAACCGCGAGTAAAATCGCCGATATTCTCGTTGGGGTCGAGAGTCTAGAACGCGCCTATCAAGCCATCAGAGTGATGGAGGTGCTTATAT
>NZ_JATABG010000590.1:0-1305 GCF_036533755.1 Vibrio sp. M260118
GCACGCCGCAAAGCTAAACCAGCACCAGCGGCCGTGCCTTCGCCACAAATACACGAGCCTCCAACTCAGCCAGTTATAAATGACGTTGCGACTGCCGTTGCTCCACCTCCACAAGAAAACCTAGCAACGGGCAATGCGGTTACCATAAGACCTATGTGGCAAATTGAACGTGAAGCGATACAACAAGCGATAGATTATTGCGATGGTAACGTGCTCAATGCGGCGGTGTTGCTAGAACTTAGCCCATCAACCGTCTATCGCAAAAAGCAGGCATGGGAAGCAGAAGATGAGCAGCAACTCGTCTGATGAAATTTGGCTTGTCATTGACAGCTTAGCCTTTGGCGGGATAGAGACCCATGTGCTCGAACTCGCTAAAGGTCTTCACAAGTTCCAAGCTCCTATTCGAGTTTATTTTGTACGACGTTATACCGACGAGCCCTTACTTGTTCAAAAACTCCAATCCAACAACATCTCTGTCAGTTACTTAGACCTAGACGGTAGCAATTATTTATCTAACCTCATCACTTTAGTCCGCAATAATAAGCCCGCCCTTCTTCATGCTCATGGCTACAAAGCTAGCTTAGTTTGTAAGCTAACTCGATTGGTCACGGGTGTTAGACAGATCTCTACTTACCATGCGGGAGAAACACCAAGCGGTAAAGTTTGGTGGTATGATCTTGTAGACCGTTGCACTTCGTTTATCTCCAATCACTCGATAGCCGTTAGTGAGAAAATCGCCCAAAAGCTCGCATCAAACTCACTCAGCTTCAATAATTTTGTCGATGCGAACGACGTAACCAAATCTGAAGGCGAGCAAATAGCGTTTGTTGGCCGATTAAGCCACGAGAAAGGCCCAGATCGCTTCATTACACTGGCTAAAGAAAATTCCCAGCATATGTTCCATGTCTACGGCTCAGGCAGTATGGACTTCGAACTTAAGGCAAGCGCTTCAAGCAATGTGGTGTTTCATGGTCATCAAGATGATATGCGTCAGGTTTGGCCTTTAATCGGTGCTTTGGTAATTTGTTCGCGGTTTGAAGGTTTGCCAATGACAGCACTAGAGGCGATGGCGCGCGGTATTCCAGTGTTTTCGCTCAATGTCGGCAATATGCCAAAGCTTATTGAACACAATGGCAATGGCTACCTTGCTAAAGACGTAAACCAGCTAAGTCATGATTTAAATCACTACCTCACTTTAGATCACCAACAAAGGTCTTCTATTCAACAACGGACAATCGAATCAATTCAAAGCGAGTATTCGCAGTCAGCAGTCATTCCATTAATGCTAGAGCTCTACTTTTCAAA
>NZ_JATABG010000591.1:0-1304 GCF_036533755.1 Vibrio sp. M260118
AAGCTCGATAGTTTTGGATTCTATTCCGCGATTTCTTCGCTTACGGTTGCCTTTCTAGAACTCGATTGCCACTATCTCATTGGCAAATAGAGTCTGACAATGTGAACTGGCACAGGTCCATTTGGACAAATTAGTTTGCCCTTAATAAGATTGCGGTCTAGAATCGTGACCGCAAACGATAAAAATTAACTAATTAAATACAAACCGCTCTATTACAGCGGTTTTTGTGTTTCTGATACTTCTGCCGACCTATTCTAAACTGAATATACCCTCGCGCAGTCATCGACAGGACAGAATTTATGGCCACTATTAAAGACGTTGCACGCCTTGCTGGTGTTTCAACAACAACTGTGTCTCACGTTATCAACAAGACACGCTTTGTTGCCGAAGCGACCCAAGAAAAGGTAATGGAAGCAGTAACTGAACTGAACTACGCACCAAGTGCGGTTGCACGAAGTCTAAAGTGTAATACCACGCGAACTATTGGTATGTTAGTGACTCAGTCAACCAACCTATTCTTTTCTGAAGTTATCGATGGTGTCGAGAGTTACTGTTACCGTCAAGGTTACACTTTGATTCTATGTAACACTGGTGGTATCTATGAGAAACAACGTGACTACATTCGCATGCTAGCGGAAAAACGAGTTGATGGCATTCTAGTCATGTGTTCTGACCTGACAGAAGAGCTAAGCGAAATGCTCGACCGTCACAAAGACATTCCTAAAGTTGTTATGGACTGGGGTCCAGAGAGCTCTCAAGCGGACAAGATCATCGACAACTCAGAGGAAGGCGGATATTTAGCAACGAAATACCTGATTGAACGAGGCCATACTGACATTGCTTGCTTGAGCGGTCACTTTGAAAAAGCAGCTTGTGTCGAACGTATTGCCGGATTCAAACGCGCTATGGCAGAAGCCGATTTAGCCGTGAATGAAGATTGGATTCTAGAAGGCAACTTCGAGTGTGATACAGCGGTATTAGCGGCTGACCAACTGGTTTCAATGGACAAAAAACCGACTGCTGTGTTCTGTTTCAACGACACAATGGCACTTGGTTTGATGAGTCGACTGCAGCAAAAAGGAGTTCGTATCCCTGAAGATATGTCAGTCATCGGTTACGACAACATCGAACTTGCTGAGTATTTTTCTCCGCCGTTGACCACGGTTCACCAACCAAAGCGTCGTGTCGGCAAAAATGCATTCGAAATTTTACTTGAACGTATCAAAGATAAAGAGCATGAAAAACGCGTGTTTGAAATGCACCCTGAAATCGTTGAACGCAGCACAGTTCGAAACATAAACAAG
>NZ_JATABG010000592.1:0-1780 GCF_036533755.1 Vibrio sp. M260118
CATCGCCATATCGCAAACAACTGCTGAATAAACTCGCAATTGAGTTCGAGACCGCCAGCCCTGATTTCGACGAAACAGCGCTCGAAAACGAGACGCCATTAGAGTTGGTTAAACGACTCGCGCAGGGTAAAGCCGAATCTTGCCCGGTGACGCAGCCAAGCTTAGTCATTGGTAGCGATCAAGTGTGTGTCATTAACGGCAAAATCATTGGTAAGCCCCATACGCGTGAAAAAGCCATCGAACAGCTAACAGAGCAAAGCGGGCAAGCTATTGAGTTTTTCACCGGATTAGCACTGCACAATACCGAAACAGGCCTCACAGACATTAAGGTCGATACGTTTACAGTGCACTTTAGAGTTCTAAGCAAAAAACAGATCGCGAACTACGTCGATATAGAGCAGCCATTCTACTGCGCAGGAAGTTTTAAAAGTGAAGGCCTTGGCATCGCGCTGTTTGAGCGATTAGAAGGCAAAGACCCAAACACGTTAGTAGGGCTGCCACTGATTGATTTGGTCGATATGCTTGCAGCACAAGGGGTTGAGGTGCTTTAGCGAGAAAGCGAGAAAGCGAGAAAGCGAGAAAGCGAGAAAGCGAGAAAGCGAGAAAGCGAGAAAGCGAGAAAGCGAGAAAGCGAGTTCAGAGCAAATGCCGTCGACAACTCAGGGTATTTGCTAGCACTCAACACTAAAAGGGCAAATCTCAGTTCCCAAATCCCGAGCGCAGTGTTCTTGCAGGGCGCAGCCCGTTCCAGTAGCGAAGCGATCCATAGGACGAAGTCCGTTCCCGCATCTCCGGCGAAGCCGCTCCTAAAGCTTCCGCAACCCTGCCAATGCCTTCTCTAACCTTGGTTCCATGGGCGCATTAATTTCCATCCATTCATCATTTGATGGATGCTGAAACTTAATGTTTGCAGCGTGGAGGAACAGGCGATCTAAGCCTACTTTTCCTGTGTAAGCATCAAAACGGCGGTCACCATAGCGGTCATCCCATGCAATAGGATGACCCGTGTACTGAGTATGAACGCGGATCTGGTGTGTACGACCAGTAATTGGGCTTGCTTGAATCAAGGTCGCGTTAGCAAACTTCTCGATAATCTTAAAACGAGTTTCTGAAGGCTTACCGTTCGGGTTAACCCGAACTATGCTGTTTACTTCGTTCTTCAACAGCGGTGCGTTCACCTTCTTACAGCTCGCTTTCCACTCGCCCATGACAAGAGCAAAGTAATACTTCTGTACTGTCTTTTCACGAAATTGAGCTTGCAAATGCCGCAGTGCTGAGCGCTTCTTTGCGACCAACAGAATTCCAGAGGTATCGCGGTCAATACGATGCACAAGTTCTAAGAATCTTGCTTGAGGACGCAGAGCACGGAGCGCTTCGATCGCTCCAAACTTCAAACCACTACCACCATGCACAGCCGTTCCTGAAGGCTTGTTCAGAATCAGCATGTGATCATCTTCATGAATAATCATGCTCTCAAGCTCAGCCACCTTGTTGAGCTTAGTGCTTGGTGCGATCTCTTCCGTTTTCTCTTCGATCGTTACCGGTGGAATACGGACAAGATCACCTGCCTGAAGCTTGTATTCTGCTTTGACACGCTTCTTGTTAACACGCACTTCCCCCTTACGCACGATGCGATACACCATACTTTTAGGGATATTTTTCAATTGGTTGCGTAAGAAGTTGTCTATACGCTGACCCGCCATATCTTCGTCGATGTCAACGAATTGGACTTTTGTTCTAATTTCACTCATGAAGACATTCTAACACTCTAAGTTGCGCA
>NZ_JATABG010000593.1:0-1261 GCF_036533755.1 Vibrio sp. M260118
AGAAGTGGACCCCGATGGTTGGACACATAAGCTAATTTCTTAAGTGGTTGATCTTGCTCATGCAGCGTATCTTTGTCTGCCGAAGTAGACTTCATCAGGAGTGAGGTCATTGAGTCCTTGATGATTACGCTCTTCATTATAAAACACCATGTAGTGACCGATTTCAAGCTCTGCCTCTCGGGGTGTGGTGTACGCTTTTAAATAAACCTCCTCATATTTTAGGCTTCGCCATAGTCGTTCGATAAAGACATTATCAACCCAGCGACCTTTTCCATCCATGCTGATCCGTACTCCGTGGTCAAGTAACTTCTCCGTGAAGTCAGTACTGGTGAACTGGCTACCCTGATCGGAGTTAAAGATCTCAGGCGGCCCGTAGTGTTGAAGCGCGTCTTCAAGAGCCTCAATGCAAAAGCTTGTATCCATGGTGTTCGATAAGCGCCAAGACAACACTTTACGGCTATACCAGTCGATAATGGCGACTAGGTACAGGAACCCTTTAGCCATTGGGATGTACGTGATATCAATAGCCCAAGCTTGGTTCGGGTAAGTGACTTCAATATCACGTAACAGGTAGGGGTAAACCTTGTGAGCTTTATTCGCCAGTGTTGTTTTTGGCTTGGGATAAATCGCTCCAATGCCCATATCTCGCATGATCCGAACAATACGCTTGCGATTAACGTTGTGGCCCTTTTTAGCCAGCTCGGTTCGAATACGCCTACTGCCCATGAACGGATATTGAAGGTGGATTTCGTCAATCATACGACGTAATTCAATCTCTTCAACAGAGAGTCCGACAGGCTGATAATAAGCCGTAGAGCGAGCAACATTAAGAAGCTCGCACTGACGCTTTATTGGTAACAGGGTGGATTTATCCAGCGAACTTTTTCGCTGTGCTCGGTCTAGCGACCGAGCACTTTGGCCAAAAAATCATTTTCCATGGTCAATTGACCGATCTTGGCGTGGAGTTTGTCCACTTCTTCGGAGCTGTCCTTGCCCGACTGAGTTTCAGAAGCAAAAATCATGGCAGCATTTTCAAGCAACTCTTTTTTCCATGTTGAGATTTGGTTAGGGTGCAGGTTGTACTTCTGCGCTAACTCAGCAACAGTTTTATCACCTTTGGCGGCAGCAAGTGCCACTTTAGCTTTGAACTCAGGAGAGTGGTTTCTACGTTTTCTAGTCATAATCTGTTCCAGTATTGTTGGGTACTATCAAAACAGATCAATCACTTAAAGTCATGTCCGAAAATTGGGGACCACTTCTG
>NZ_JATABG010000594.1:0-1259 GCF_036533755.1 Vibrio sp. M260118
GTGCTGCTCTGGTCTTTTCAACGCTAATCCTTAGACGACTAGAAAAGGTCAACCACGCGATGAACCGAGTGTTGTGTGGTGAACGTGAAGTAAAGCTATCTGTCTCTACTAAAGATGATGAATTCGATATTTTAGCCATCCATCTCAACTACATGATTGAACAGATGGCGAAAAATGAAAGCACATTGAAGTCTCTGACCGTTGGTCTTGCTCATGACATGCGCACCCCTATGGCACGGCTAAAACTGCGCCTTGAAGAGGTATTACAAGACAAAGGCCTGAGCACTACGCAGCAGGAACAGTTCTCCGCTTGTCATGAAGAACTTGAGCTAATTTTGTCACTGTTTAATAGCATGCTCGAAATCGCCAAAATCAACAGTGGTCAAATAAATCTTGATAGTGAGCAAGTTGAACTAGGCAGCATTGCCAACGATGCAATTGAATTCATCTCTCCTCTCGCCGAACTCAAACAGCAAATCATTACATTTAGACGAGATCAAGAGTGCAATATAATGGGCGACCGTTCGTTGCTGTTTCGCGCTGTATTCAATGTAACTGAGAATGCGGTTAAATACACACCAAAGGGTGGCAAGATTGACGTTGTCGTCGATCACTTAGGTATCTCGGTTGCGGATTCAGGAATTGGTATTTCAGACCAAGACAAACTGCTTGTCTGCCGCCCGATGTACCGAGCTGACAAAAGTAGAACCGAACAAGGCAATGGATTAGGACTTTCTCTGGTTGATGCAGTGCTCAGCAGGCACAATGCGCGCTTGATGCTGCGTGATAACAACCCGGGGCTAAGAGCTAGGCTCTATTTCACCCACTAACTTAGACGTTGATAGAAAAAGGCAGCTCCAAATGAAGCTGCCTTTGCATTAATGAATCTAAATCAACCTTACCCATGTCATGCACCGAAAGACGAAGACGAGTGATACAAGCATCAATCGTGTCTAGGTTAGATTTTCCACCCAAAGCTTCAGTATATTGGGCTGCCAGCTTGGCTTTGTCAGTTGATGCCGCAGCTGCGCTAAGTTCTGACGCATCTTCACGACCTGGTGTTTTAAGGTCAAACTTAGTAATAGCAAAGCGGAACACAACATAGTAGACAGCGGCAAAACACAACCCTTGAACAACCAGCATGCAAGGCTTATTCGCCAATGGCAAGTTCATAGATAGGAAGAAGTCGATCAAACCACCGCTGAATGTGAAACCTGCTGTCCATTGGAATGTAGCCGCAATCGTCATTGACGCTGCTG
>NZ_JATABG010000595.1:0-1258 GCF_036533755.1 Vibrio sp. M260118
TTTGCTATTATATGCGGCCGCGATTTCGGGTCGCAATAGTTTATTCGACGTCTGAGAAGACGACACATAGGTAGATAAATGAACGAAAAATTACAGAAAGTATTAGCTCGAGCTGGTCATGGCTCTCGACGCGAGCTAGAAGCTTTGATTAAAGCAGGACGCGTGAGTGTGAACGGTATCGTAGCTAAGCTTGGCGAACGACTAGAAGATGAAAATGCAGTTGTGCGTATTGACGGCCACACTGTTTCTGCAAAAGCGCAGGAAGAGGTGATTTGTCGAGTACTTGCGTACTACAAGCCTGAAGGTGAACTGTGTACTCGTCATGACCCTGAAGGTCGTCGCACTGTATTTGACCGTCTGCCAAAAATCCGCGGTTCACGTTGGATCTCTGTTGGTCGTCTTGATGCGAACACTTCTGGTCTGCTGCTGTTTACGACTGACGGTGAACTGGCAAACCGTTTGATGCACCCAAGTCGTCAAGTTGAGCGTGAATACCTAGTACGTGTATTCGGTGAAGTAACCGAGCAGAAAGTGAAGAACCTAGTTCGTGGTGTTGAGCTAGAAGATGGTAAAGCTCGCTTCGAAGATGTTGTTTACGCAGGTGGTGATGGTATGAACCACACTTTCTACGTAGCTATCAACGAAGGTCGTAACCGCGAAGTTCGTCGTTTGTGGGAATCTCAAGACACGACAGTTAGCCGCTTGAAGCGTGTTCGTTACGGTGATATCTACCTCGACAAGAAGCTGCCTCGTGGTGGATGGATGGAACTAGATCTTAAAGAGGTTAATTATCTGCGCGAACTCGTTGAACTTCGCCCAGAGAAAGAGACACTGCTTGATGAAAACAAAGCGAACTCTTCTCGTAAACGTGAGCGTTCACGTAGCCAGAAGATCCGTCGTGCAGTGAAACGTCATGAAGAGCGCGTAAACAGCGGTGGTGGTCGTAGCAATAACCCATCTCGCCGTAAGCCGAAAAAGGGTGCTGGTCAACAGAACGCGCGTAACAAACAGCGTTAATCTGCCAGAAATGAATACAAAAATCCGAGTATCGTAAGACACTCGGATTTTTTCGTTTTAAGAGGCTTGAAAGCGGAAACATAAGGATTAAATAAGCGCAGCAGCGAGTTAATCCGTCTGCTTCGATAATACTAAGCGCTCTTAGAAGCTTTTTCTGTTTCGACTGGTTTAGGCTCTGGCTGTTTTTCAAAGCTTGCGACTTCAGTTTGAGGCATTTCAGCGGCTTCTCCAGAGAATTTAC
>NZ_JATABG010000596.1:0-1253 GCF_036533755.1 Vibrio sp. M260118
TGAACGATATATTAGGAATGCCTATTTATTGACGATAAAAATGAACGGGCGTATTGCCATATAAATGTTATATGGATGTTTTTTTTATAACTAAATAATCTACCGCGAGATTGGATTAGTTTGAGAGAACTCACGCCGTATCCAATTTCTCAGTAACAGAACATTCTCATTTTTGAGTTTATTTGGCAGACAAGCGAAATAGAACTCTTGATGTGGGTTGAGAACCGGAGAGCCTATTTCAACTAAATAACCCTGCTCCACATCATCGCGAACGAAAATTCGATGAGTGACAAGTACCCCCAGATGGCGAGTTGCCGCCTGAACAGCCTGAATGGAAGCGCTAAACTTGAGATTGTTTGCGCCGTCAGGAATCGAAATTTCGTATGCATCGCACCAGGCTTGCCAGTCATGTTTTCTTCGTTCGTTTATCGTGATGATGGCTGGGTACTTCTTTAATAGCGTCTTAGGGCAGCTTATGCCTTTGGCAAGTTCGGGACTGGCGACCATAATCAGTTCATCATTGGCGAGCTTTTCGCAGTAGTAGTCTTGCCAATCAGTCTGCTTACCATGAATGACCGCGACATCAACGCCTTGATCTTCCATTGAGAACTGTCCTACAAGGGTAGAGATCCGGACGTCTAAGTTTGGAGCGGATTGGTTAAGCTGATTTACTCTCGGTATCCACCAATGCATGGCCAATGAATTGACCATATTTAAGGTTAAGCGATGTGACTGTTTCTCTTCGATTAACTGATGAGTTGCGCGAGTGATAGCTTCTAGTGCTGGAGCGATGCTTTTGTAGTAGCTTCGACCTGCGGAATTCAAGGTTACCTGACGACCAACGCGGTTGAACAAGCTTTGCCCGACATATCCCTCTAATGCTTTGATTGATTGGCTAATGGCAGAATGACTAACGTGAAGTGCCGAGGCTGCTGCGGTCATACTGCCAGTTTCTGCAACGGCGACGAAGGCGTAGAGAGATTTTATCGGTGCAGGATTTATTGGTTTCATCTGTAAGTTTTTCTAACTAATAGTGTCAATATTATTCGTTATTCAACCTGGCTCGTTTTCCCTAGAATGATTGACAAGAGGGGGGGGAGTTATGTCGAACCAGTTGTATCCAGTTTTATTTATGTTGTTTTCAACCTTCAGTCTGTCATTAACCGGGTTGTTTTCCAAATTTTTAGGTCAATACCTTGAACCTAGCACAATCACTTTTTTAAGGTTTATAGTGCCTACGCTAATTATTGTGA
>NZ_JATABG010000597.1:0-1253 GCF_036533755.1 Vibrio sp. M260118
TAGTTTTATGAGGTGGTTACGTTTAAATTTGTCGTATTGGCTATTGGCCGAATGTTGCAAGCAAATAGAGTGGCTCGGTGCGACTTTTCTGCTAGTGACATTGTCACTAATATAGAGTTGTTAACGAGGTAATATTGCCTTCGAGCATAGATAATCAAAGCGGACCAATCACAATAGGCGTCCAGTCGCATCATCGATAAAGACTAGCGGGCAGCATTTGTCAGATCGTCCTGAGATAAGTTTGAGTACGTTGAGCCTAGTGTCATCGCTGATGCGATTGCTAGAAGGTTTAGCACGGTTGCCATGAGTTAGGGACTCAACGCTGGTTCTTTAAAAGCTTTAAGTATACGAGACAAGTGTCGAAGAATGGACGTGGCATCTTGGCGCGTTAACTTATCGTTTAATACATCTCGGATAATGGAGAAGCGTTGTAATTCATGGTCGTAAATCGTAACTAACATCCTAAAACCTACAAGCAAACATAGGACAGATTCACTTGGAAATATTAGGACATTATCGCTTTGGGCTTACATGACAGCTTTGGTGCGCATTATGCACGTTATGTTAAATAGTGTTTGATATTAAGAAAGGACACTCATTGTCCCTTCTATTTAATCATCTTCTATCGCTCCGATTCACCATAAGCAGATTTACCATAAAATACCTAATAATCAGTTTGCTAATCGAAGATTAACGCTCTGCTTATTAGTTTAGCCACCGACTAGTTTTACTGTGTGACCTTTCTTTTCCAGGTGCGCTTTAATTTTGTCGCGTGCATCGCCTTGGATTTCGATGTTACCGTCTTTAACTGAACCACCGCAGCCACAAACTTTCTTTAGTTCTGCCGCTAACAGTTTTAGTGGCGCATCATCAAGATCTAAGCCCGTAACGATTGAAACGCCTTTACCTTTGCGTCCTTTAGTTTGGCGTTCGATACGAACAATGCCATCGCCTTTTGGACGTTGCGGTTTGTCTTCTTCTGGTTTGATGCGACCCACATCTGTGCTATATACAAGAGTCATAAAGCTTACTTCTTCTGTTGTGCCTTTTGCTTAGCGACCAAGTATGCCTCTATGTGCTTCTGAATAGCAACTTTTCCGCCTTTTATAAGCCTACCGTTGAAAAAGCAGTACCAGCTATTTGGCTCGCCTGTGTCATTCTTTATCGTGTAGCCATGAAAAACTTCTTGAGATGGTTGACCATTCGCAGCATGTTGTTTTGATAGAGAGTTGAACTCTTTAGGGTCTATGATG
>NZ_JATABG010000598.1:0-1239 GCF_036533755.1 Vibrio sp. M260118
CCCCCTAAAGCCAGACATGGCTTACTTTGCATCCGAAGCCTCCAGAATAAACTTAGCTAGATGCTCCACCGCAAGGGCAATGTTGCCCTCTTCCGTATACCCAGAGCTCTTACGCGGTTTAAAACTATGGTCACCATCGGGAATAAATTCCACTTTGACCTTAGAAGAGAAAGCGAACTCAGCGAACTCCTGCTTTTTACCAAATGTATCTCGCTCACCTTGCAGAATCAGACATGGCTTGTCTATTTCGGCCAAATGCGCACCCTTGTAGTTTTCAGGCTTGCCTGGAGGATGAAATGGAAAGCCTAAACAAGTAATCGCGGCAACTTTGTCTTCAGCGCTAAGAAGGCTAGCCATTCGACCACCCATAGACTTACCACCAATCACTACCCTACCCGAAGCACAATGCTCATCGATAACCGCTTGGTAAGCTTCTAGTAACTTAGGCGCTCTGTCTGGCGGACGTTTCTTACCATCTTCGGCGCGTTTGACCATGTAAGGAAAGTTAAAACGCACCACCTTAATGCCTTTTTGCGCGAGGCCTATGGCAACCGCCTGCATAAACGCGTGGTCCATTCCAGCGCCTGCACCATGAGCAAATATAAACAGAGATTTGCCCTGTTCCCCGTCAATCAAATAGTTACTCATCAAGCAGATCCTCTTGCTCACTTTGGGCTTTCGCTAACATCCAGTCGCGGAACGTAGCAATACGCCCCATATCCGCTTGCTTATCATGACAAACCACATAAAACGCATTCTTAGAGACCAACACTTCATCAAATGGGGCAATTAAGCGTCCTGCTTCAAGTTCTGGTTGAGCAAGTACATTATTGCCTAGAGCAACACCCTGGCCATGCGCCGCAGCTTGGAGCACCATGGTTGAGTGGCTGAAGATCGGGCCATGGTTAACGTTAACCCCTTCAATACCATGCTGCTTAGCAAACTGCTTCCAATCTTTACGTGACGTATCATGCAACAAAGTATGTTGCTTTAAGTCACTTAGAGTTTCTAATGGTTTGCTGCCTAAAAGCACTGACGGTGAACAGAGAGGAATCAAAAACTCTTGATACAATTTATCTGCACGTAAGCCGGGCCAGTTTCCACGCCCGTAATAGATCGCCACATCAACATCATCGGTCAGTGAACCTTCGTCCATATCCACCGCTTTAATCCGCACATCGATATCCGGCTCTTGCTGGTTAAAATCGGCCAAACGAGGCACTAACCACTGAATAGCGA
>NZ_JATABG010000599.1:0-1234 GCF_036533755.1 Vibrio sp. M260118
TCATGAATGGTACCAATCGCCCTCTCAATTGCAGTTAAACTTGTCTGGATCTGAGTAGACTCATGTGCAGTTTGTTTTCCGCGCTGCTGACTTGAGCTCATAGAATCAACGGCGTTACGAACTCGACTCTGCAATGCTGTTAACATGTCGCCAATTTCTTGTGTGCTATTTTGAGTCCGACTTGCTAGCGATCGAACTTCGTCAGCAACAACGGCAAAACCTCTACCTTGTTCACCCGCACGAGCAGCTTCGATAGCTGCATTTAACGCTAGCAAATTAGTTTGTTCCGCTATCTCTCCAATGACATCGAGTACTTTAGTAATTCGCTCTGTCTGTTCACTCAACGCCTGTATTGCTTCAGATGTGCCGTTTACTTCAGAAACTAGATCGCTAATACCTTCGATTGCATGTGAGACCTCAAGCTGGGCTTCATTAATCTGATCATTTGCGGCTTTTATAGCCTGTGAAGTCGAATGAGTGTTGTTGGCAACTTCTCTTGAAGTCGCGCTCATTTCAGTTACAGCCGTCACTATTTTCTCAGTTTCTAAACTGTGGTTTTGCATGGAGTTCGCTGCATGACCCGTTTGCTGCTCTAGTGCATTCCCCGCAAGCATAACTTCAGACGCTGAATCTTGAAGGGCTTTTATCATTGGCTGTAGCTTGTCCATAAAGTCATTAAATGCGATTGCTACCTCACCAACTTCATCTAGGCTCTCAACCTTGAGCCTAGCGGTGAGATCACCTTCCCCCTCGGCAACATCTTTTAGTGACGCAACAACATGTTGTAATGGAGCCACGCCTCTATTAACAAAGAAAGTCACGAGTATTATCGTTATAAGCAGACCGAAAAAAGATAAAATAACTGCTGAGCGAGTATTATCATTCAGGCTCTGCAACTGAGCCGCTTTATATTCGCTAACTAACCGATCAATGTCATCAATATAGATCCCTGTTCCCAGTACCCAGTCCCAGCGAGGTAAATATTCAGCATAACCAAGCTTAGGGGCTTGAGCATCAATAGAAGGTTTGTGCCACGAAAAAGGCAAAAATCCGTCGCCTTTTTTTGCAGCTTCGATCAAGCCCGCAATGACAGGAGTACCGTTCTCGTCTTTCAAACCATAAAGGTTTTTCCCCTCTAGTTGTGGCTTGATGGCATGCAGTGTGTTGACACCATTTGAGTCATAGGCAAAAAAGTATCCATCTTTTTCAAATCGCATTGATTTTAGAATGGCTT
>NZ_JATABG010000600.1:0-1233 GCF_036533755.1 Vibrio sp. M260118
AGTAAACGCGGCATAGCCTGGGCTAAATGGCAGTTTTAGCAGTTTAATGAAGGCCAAATAGATTATCGCAGTCATTAAAATAGCAATGCCGAACAGTAGAGCAATGATCACAGGTGAAGGGTCAGCTGTAACCGTTAAATAACCGGCTAACGATAAGCTTGCTGGCGCAGCCATTATCGCCATCGTTGGCTTTGCCGCATCAGGAACTTCATGGCTAAACAGTAGGCGATAAATCATCAGCGGTAGCATTACTGCATAAGCGACCATACCAAACATCAACGCACCATGGGCAATCGGGCTTAACATCGGTGTGCCAGAGAAAGAGACATCCGCAACGATAATTCCGACAGGCGGTACAAACCAACTTGGAACCATATGGTGCAGTTCAAATTTTTGCGCTCGGTGATAGATAAAGCTCACCAAAAACACGATATGAAGCCCAACCGCACATAGCCAAAGTAGATCCCCAGCTAAAGGGTTGAAATGTCCAAGTGAGTTAGAGACCACCATAGTTGCCATCGCGAAGGTTGGCACAACACTCCCTACCACTGGGTGCGCCAGATCTTCACGCAACAAGTGATGGTGAAAGAGGAATTTAGCTGCAAGCACCATCAGCAAAACACTCGCAACGACGGCACTAGTCCACTGAGCATAACCATTGAACAGCGCCGCATTTTCCCAGCACCACCCTAAACTCGCGATACCAAGCGCTAAGCCTGCCATAGGTGTTGGCGCACCCACCACTTTTGCTTTTGCTGCGTTAATCATCTCTATTTACCTAGTTTGCTTACCATGAAGCCAGTTTACTCTTGCTAATTGTTCGGTAATATCTAATTATTTAGAACATATGTTCAGATAACCTAAACACACTTATGGCCGCCAATATTTCTTTAAAACAGCTGCGCGTTTTTATCTCAATTACTCAGCACGACACCTTAACCTCGGCGGCGGAAGCCTTGTTTCTATCTAAAGCGGCGGTCAGCATGGCGCTGTCTGAAATGGAAAAACAGATAGGTCACTCGCTGTTTGATCGAGTCAATAATCGGCTGATACTCAATCAAGAGGGGCAGAAATTACTGCCTTTGGCGGATGAACTCATTGAGCGAGCGCAAGACATTGCGCAGTTGTTCGACAATGACCAAACATTGTCGGGAGAGTTAAGAGTGGGCGCCAGCGACACGATTGGTAATCAAGTTGCGCCTTACTTGCTAAGCGATTTTCGACGTCATACTC
>NZ_JATABG010000601.1:0-1228 GCF_036533755.1 Vibrio sp. M260118
TATTTAATGACAGTCTCAGTATATTTTTATTGTCTGGTGTTGCTGGCGTGCAAAAAACCGAGCCAAATACGCCATTGTCTTCAAAGAAATCTCTGACTTTTCGGGTATTGGTTTTTTCTCCGGTTTCTAATCCGATTATTTGCGTTTCACTACGAATATCGTAGCCAATACGTTTTAGACCCGACCTGGCGCGTTCAGCATTGTACATAAGGCGCTGACGTGCGCTATCACTCTGTTTGATTACCGCTAACGTGGCATCAATTCTATCTAGCTCAAACGCCATCATTGCCGAGCTAAAAATCGATGGAAACGAAACGTACGGCACCACTTGCCCGGTTAGGTTGTTACACCATACTGCACCTGCGCGGTAAGCAAATGTTTTAGCCAGGCTTGCGGTCATGAAATCAACTTTGTCAGTCAGGTCGAGTTCTTCCAGCAATCCAGAACCATGATGACCGTGGGTGCCTAATGAATGGGACTCATCAACCACTAAGGCACAGCCTAGATCCTTAGCAATATCCGTGATCTCTTGCAGTGGGGCGATAGTACCAATAGTGCTGTAGACGGAGTCGACTAATACCACACCAGGCCCATTACGCTTGATAATCCGTTTTAGGTGACGTGCATTGTTGTGCATGAAGGGGTGAATATTCGCTCCAGCGATTCGAGCCCCTTCCCATAAAGACATATGGGCGAAAAAGTCGATATAAACATTTGTGTCGCTGTCACAGATGGTTTGCAATAGCCCGATATTGGCAATCCAGCCAGACGGAGCGATAGTACAAGTTTGAAATCCTGTGTAGTCAGCCAGTCGATGTTCAACGGTTTTATCTAGCCCATCGCTTTGCAGGAACACGTTCGACATGAACGCGGTGCTTTTCTTTGATAGCAGTGAGTTAACTTGCGCGTCGATAATTTGCGGATGGTGAGACAGAGATAAATAGTCGTTACTTTGTAGCAGGATATCACCCGAGTTAGGCTTTTTGCCTAATACCAAATTGCGACCATTGTCAGATGTATTTATTAAATCAGAAACATAGTAATTAATTCGTCTGTCGATGAATTCCGGCAGACTTGATAGAAGTGGACCCCGATGGTTGGACACATAAGCTAATTTCTTAAGTGGTTGATCTTGCTCATGCAGCGTATCTTTGTCTGCCGAAGTAGACTTCATCAGGAGTGAGGTCATTGAGTCCTTGATGATTACGCTCTTCATTATAAAACACCA
>NZ_JATABG010000602.1:0-1225 GCF_036533755.1 Vibrio sp. M260118
GTCGAAGTAGAGAAAGTGATCGAAAAAGTGGTTGAAGTAGAGTCTAAGCTCGCGACTGCATCTACTGATTCAGCAATGCAGCTTCTATCTATCATGCAACAAGAAGCGCGCCTGATTGACTTTCTCCAAGAAGACCTCACTTCGTTCTCTGACGAAGAAGTCGGCGCAGCGGCTCGCGTTATCCACACTGGCGGTCAGAAGGTACTAAGTGACTACGTAACACTTGAGCATATTCGCAATGAAGAAGAAGAAACTCGCGTAACGATTGAAGAAGGTTTCAACCCACAACAAGTTCGCCTAACTGGCAATGTCACTGGCAACGCGCCATTTAAAGGCACGCTAGTTCACAAAGGTTGGAAAGCAAGTGCAATGAATCTGCCAAAACTTGCAGAAAAACACGATGCTTCAGTTATCGCTCCAGCAGAGGTTGAGCTTTAATGGATCAGCAGAATAACCAACAGCAAAACACAGAATCTAACGCAGCAAAATTTAGCGTTGGTATCGACTTGGGCACCACCCACTGTGTATTGTCGTATGTAGACACAAGTGTCGAAGATGCTCGCGTTGAAGTCATGGCTATTCCACAGCTTACCGCCCCGGGTACGGTAGAAGAACGCAGCCAACTGGGTTCGTTTTTATACCAACCACACGAACATGAAATGAACCCTGCCTCGCGTGTTCTACCTTGGTCGTCAGAGCCAACAGCACTTGTTGGTGCGATTGCGCGTAACCTCGGTGCTAAGACCCCTATTCGTCTAATCGCTAGTGCGAAATCTTGGCTTTGCCATGGCGGCGTAAATCGTCGTGACGCATTTTTGCCTGCAGGTAGCCCAGAAGAAATCGAGAAAGTATCGCCACTTCGCGCTACTGAACTCTATTTAGAACACCTGAAGCAAGCTTGGGATCATGCCAACCCAAGTAACCCGTTAGCAGACCAAGATGTCACCATTACTGTACCAGCATCATTTGACCCTGCGGCGCGCGATCTAACCGCAGAAGCAGCGCGTAATGTCGGTTTTGTTCATCTTACTCTGCTAGAAGAGCCTCAAGCAGCACTGTACAACTGGATTGATAACAGCAACGACAAATGGCGCGATGAAGTCTCAGTTGGCGATATTGTACTTGTTGTTGATATCGGCGGTGGTACAACCGACCTTTCGCTAGTGGAAGTGACAGAAGACGAAGGCAATTTAACCCTGAATCGTATCGCTGTCGGTGAGCATAT
>NZ_JATABG010000603.1:0-1224 GCF_036533755.1 Vibrio sp. M260118
GAAGGCATGTGTTTCACTATCGAGCCAATGATCAACGCAGGTAAGTTTGGTGTAACAGTAGACGCTGAAGACGATTGGACAGTCTACACGGGCGATGGCAAAAACTCAGCCCAATATGAGCACACTATCCTAGTAACGAAAACTGGCTGTGAAGTGCTAACACTTCGAAGCGATGACACCATTCCAAGAATGATGAACAACGCTTAACCCCCTCTTCAAATATCCCCGCAAACGCGGGGATATTTTTTTATTAACCTCGTTTTGCTAGATTAGTGCTTATTAGGACTATTTTGCATGGATTCGCTTTATGCCCTTACAATCACCACTAACACTACAAGAACAACAAATCTCAATTAGCGAGCTTAAAAATCAACTCGACAAGTTCGCAAATATACAACGAGAAGAGTTTCTCGCCCATCGCTCGGTCACAGAACTAGTACATGGCCGCGCTGAGTACATTGACCTACTACTCAATCGTCTGTGGAGCCACTTTGGTTTCTCAAATTTACCCAATATCAGTCTCGTTGCGGTAGGCGGCTACGGACGTGGAGAGCTTCACCCCCTATCGGACATAGATATTTTAGTCGTGTCACGCAAAGCTCTGCCCGAATCATTGGCTAGCAAAGTCAGTGAGTTTATTACCCTACTTTGGGATCTCCGTTTAGAAGTCGGCCATGCAGTTCGCAGCGTAGAAGAGTGTGCTGCTATCGGCCGCGAAGATCTTACTGTTGCGACCAATTTGCAAGAGGCGCGTTTACTGTGTGGTTGTGAAGACACCTTCCACCAGCTCAAGGTGGTGATTCATTCTGAATCTTTCTGGCCAAGTGAAGTGTTCTATAAGGCTAAAATCCAAGAACAGAGGGATAGACACGCCAGATACCACGACACCACCTACAACCTTGAACCGGATATTAAATCGACACCGGGAGGATTGCGTGACATACATACTCTAAGTTGGGTTGCTCGTCGTCACTTCGGCGCAACCTCATTGCTTGAGATGAGCCGTTACGGATTTCTTACCGATGCGGAATATCGCGAACTCGTCGAGTGTCAGGACTTCCTGTGGCGAGTGAGGTTTGCTTTGCATATTGAGCTTAAGCGCTACGACAACCGCCTCACGTTTGGCCACCAAGCTCAAGTAGCGGAAAGCCTCGGCTATAGCGGTGAAGGAAACCGTGGTGTTGAGATGATGATGAAGGAGTTCTACCGAACGCTTCGCCGAGT
>NZ_JATABG010000604.1:0-1222 GCF_036533755.1 Vibrio sp. M260118
AGATAGCAGACAATTGAGCCAAGGAATGTCGGCTATAAAACAAAATTGTATGCTGCTAATTGTGCACTAAAATTTGTTCGCCAACACATAAACAAGATATTTGTTGATGTAGATTTGATGCCGATTGAGCAACGCTGTTTTTATTGAGCACGAAATAAAAAAGGAGCCAAATCTATGGCTCCTTTTTGGGAGGGAAGTGGGTGAGATCTATAAACCCATCTCTGACTTGATCTGCTCTAACCAGTGGGCGATGCGCTCGTCAGATAAGCTCGATTGATTGTCCTTATCGAGTACCAAACCAACAAACTCTTCTCCATCAAGGGCGGTAGAGTCGTTGAAATCATACCCATCAGCAGGCCAGCGTCCGACCGTTTCAGCGCCGGCTTCCGTAACATAATCGTACAGCTCGCCTAGCCCATCAACAAACTCGTCTGGATAATTGACCTGATCGCCCAAGCCAAATAGAGCGACTGTTTTTCCGCTTAAGTCCATACCATCAAAGTTAGGGCTGAACTCTTCCCAACTCTCTTCACTACACTCAGCAGACATACCCGGCAGTAACCCTTCACCATAGGTTGGCGTGCCAAGAATCAAGTAGTCGTACTGATCAAATGTGCTCGCATCGCAGCGATTGATATTAAGCGGCTTGTCTGCAACCTCAGCCCCTAATTGCTTAAAAATTTGTTTAGCCACTTTACGAGTGCTACCAGTGTCCGTACCAAAGAAAATCCCTAATTTAGCCATGTTGCTCTCCTTAACTCTAACGTCACTCTAGCTCTGCAATTGGCATTCCACATATAAACCATTGTTTTTAAACAAACTATACTCTGACCATAACAATCAAAAACCTACATTGTTATAAAGCCGACAATCAATCGTCACTCTCAGGCGCAACCCAAGTTATTGGGCGATAAATCTCGACTCTATCCCCTTCATTAACAACTGACTCAAGAGAAGCAGCTTTGCCAAACACACCGACTTTTTGCGCTTCAAGGTCGATAGATGGAAACATCGACAATATTTGCGAAGCATGGATAACCGACATCACGGTTGAACCCGGCTCAACCTCCACGGGCAACCACGCCTGCTCATCTTTTAATGCGTATACAACACTGACCTTCATGCGCAGCCTCCTGCCACACTGGCATTTGCTTGTTCTCGCTTCTTGTTCATTAAGCTAATTTTCTGCTTAATTCCCAACATGACACCAAGCACTAAGAAG
>NZ_JATABG010000605.1:0-1207 GCF_036533755.1 Vibrio sp. M260118
CTTTAGTACGTTGCTGAGCAGGCTGGCTCTGAAGCTTTTTAATATGGCGATACATCACTTCCATTTGGCGCTTTTGCTGCTTTAACGTCTCATCTTTACGCTTAATTTCTCTATCGAGTTTGATCTGTTGTCTTTGTGCGTCGGAATCAGAAGCACTCGTCATTGCCTTTAACGAGCGATTAATACGCAATAACCAAACACACACGGCAATCGCGAGCAGGAGCAGACCAAGTAGTGTATAGAGAGTCGCACCCTGAGATTGATCATTGTGGGAGAGGGATTTGGCTTTTGGGCTAAGCTCAATATCTCCGCTATCAAACGCCACTTCGAGCTGATCAATGGCGGCGACTTGCTTAGCACGGCGGTTGTTGAACTGCTTTTCAAGCACACGAGCGTAGTCGTTTTCTGCCTCTGGGTTCTCTTTGCTTGCGAACGTGTACCACAGTTCTGCTAAGTCGAGATTGTTGAACTGGCCGCTGCTCTGCTCGTATAGCTGCCCGAGTAGCAAAGGTGACTTGGTATCGCCAGCTAGTGCTGCTTTACTTAGCCAGAAAATGGCATCCTCGAGATCAACAGACGTGCCAATACCCAAGTAGTACGCTCGGCCAAGAGGGGCCGCGGCTAACTCACTTCCATTGTCTGCGGCTTGTCTATACCAATAAAAGGCTTCTGTCGCTGACTCTTCAACGCCTTGCCCGTTTGCATAACGGTTTGCGAGCTCGAGTTGAGCGTGAATATTGTTACTCTGAGCGCTTTGGGTAAGCTCTTCTATGGTTTGAGCAACGCTCAGCGAAGAGACGATCAGCAATAGCACGGAGAATAGACGCAAAGCAGCCTCAAATTACATTAATGGTTAGGTGTATTTGCTAAGTATATCAATTGAATGGCGAAAGTAGACAATAATTGTTGTTGAACTCTTTGGTGGCTAAAGAAAAGGCTTGCTTTAGAAGGTTGATATAGTTATCTACCCAACTATGAATTTACCATCAATTTGCCAAAAGAGTAAAAAAGGTATAAATTTTACTCATGCTGAAATTTGAGTTTGACGAAAATAAAAGCAGGTCAAACCTTGAGAAACATGGAATTGATTTCTATACCGCTCAAGGCTTGTGGAACGACTCTGATCTTATTGAGATTCCTGCGAATACAAGTGATGAGCCTAGGTGTTTAGTCATCGGTATGTTAGACGGCAAGCACTGGTCTGGGG
>NZ_JATABG010000606.1:0-1198 GCF_036533755.1 Vibrio sp. M260118
ATCATCATGGGTTCATTGTCTATGGTGACAGAAGAATTAACTTGGATGAAGCGGCTAGCAAAAGAGACCATCCACCTTGCGGAGCAAAATGTTCCAATGCTCGGAATCTGCTTTGGCCATCAACTGATCTGCTACGCCTTTGGTGGCAAAGTTGGCTTTAACCCCAATGGACTAGAAGTTGGTACCATAAATATCCAACGCTTGAATGCTAGCGACAGTGACCCGATTTTTGGCCGCTTACCAAAAGCCTTTTCTGCTCAAGCTTTGCATTATCAGTCTGTTCTTCAATTGCCAGAAAAAGGTACACGTTTAGCCGAAAGCAACTTAGATCAACATCATGCCTTTCGAGTCGGCGCTTCAACGTGGGGAGTCCAATTTCATCCAGAGTTTAGCCAAGAGATCATGTTGGACACTCTGGATAACTTCGAAGATGAGTTAGGAAGTGATGGGATTATCGATAAGAAGAACAAAGTCAATGCGACATGCAACGCCCAGCAAGTATTGGTCAATTTTAACCAATACTGTATTGAACAACTAAACTAACGAATCGTCTCTTTCTAACTTGTTTGCTAGAGACGTTGGCTATTAAGCGTCATTTTCAGCATAAAAACCAACAGCTAACGCTGTTGGTTTAATGAAATACTGTCAACGTATTTTAGTTACTCGTAATCTGTAGCGTAAGTCTCTTCATATGTATGAGAGTAAAGCTCAAACAAGTTACCAAACGGGTCTTCTAGGTAAACCATTTGCGCAGGTTTTGAGTCATCTTCTGGATGGTAGCGATGAATGTCCATGCGAACTTTGCCGCCTAACTTCTCTACTTTTTCCATCACACCTTCGAAATTATCTGTCTGAAGACAGAAGTGGAAAATACCTAGACGAGAAAAGTCTACTTCATGGCGCTCTTGACGCTCTTTCATCTCAAATAGCTCAACACCGATACCATCTGTTGTGACTAAGTGAGCGATGTTAAAGCCTTTAAAACCCTCACCAAACACAGCAATGCACATGCGGCCAATCGCCGTTTCACGCTCTTCGATAACCTTGGTATTGTTCATTACGATTTTTAAGCCAAGTGCTTGAGTGTAAAACTCAACCGCTTTATCCATGTCACCAACCATAATGCCAACGTGATTCATTTTCATAACTTTCTCCAGTTCAATTCGCTGATTCATTTGATGGAGAGAGTATAGGAAGG
>NZ_JATABG010000607.1:0-1196 GCF_036533755.1 Vibrio sp. M260118
GGGTCACTGGCGGAAGAACGTTTATGGTGTGCTCAAATATTCCGTGGGTGAGATTTTCGATCAAATCGATCTTAACCAACGCGTAATGGATGAGCAGCAGCAGACGGTTAAAACTCAAATTGCAGCACTGCTAAACAAAGACTGGCGTGATGCAATTAACAACTGTGAAGCTTTGCTCTCGGAAACGTCGAATACGTTAAGAGAGTTGCAAGATACCTTGCAAGCAGCAGGGGATGAATTACAGACACAGATTCTTGATATTCAAGAGCTGGTTTATGGCGATGATGAATTAGAGTTCATTGCAGAAACCCTATTTGGACTACAAATGAAGCTTGATCGCATCACCAGTTGGGGCCAGCAAGCGATTGACTTATGGATTGGCTACGACCGCCACGTTCACAAGTTTATCCGCACCGCGATTGATATGGATAAGAACCGAGCATTCAGTTCTCGTCTGCGTCAGTCAGTAAAAGATTACTTCGATATGCCTTGGTATCTAACTTATGCAGATGCCGAGCGTCTAACAGACCTTCGTGATGAAGCCTTGGTTCTTCGAGATGATGAAGTGACCGGCCAAGTACCACTAGAAGTGGAATACGAAGAGTTTCAACAGGTCAATGATGAGTTGTCAGAGCGCATTGGTGGCATGCTTAAAGTTCATAAAGAACAGGGCTCGCCTATCGACTTGGGTTTGGTGCTACAAGATTACCTAGCACAACATCCACAGACTCATCATTTTGATTTAGCACGAATCGTTATCGATCAGGCTGTACGTCTTGGTTATTCAGAATCAGACTATCAAGCCATTCAGCCAGACTGGCAAGCGATCAACGAATTTGGTGCAAAGGTACAAGCAAATGTCATCGACCGATATTAATGAATACATGCCAGATAATTTGGCAAAAGCAATTTCTAACCCTCTGTTCCCAGCGCTCGATAGTATGCTGCGAGCTGGGCGTCACATCTCAAGTGAAGATCTCGACAACCACGCACTGCTATCAGACTTCGAAGTTGAGTTGTCCTCGTTTTATCAACGTTACAACACTGAACTTGTAAAAGCGCCAGAAGGTTTCTTCTACTTGCGTCCTCGCTCGACGTCACTGATTGGTCGAAGCGTGCTTTCAGAACTCGACATGTTAGTGGGTAAGGTACTGTGTTTCCTATATTTAAGCCCAGAACGTTTGGCTCATGAAGGC
>NZ_JATABG010000608.1:0-1180 GCF_036533755.1 Vibrio sp. M260118
TCGGTAAGAAGTTGCTGAATCTCTTTTGCATCGGATGGAGTGTCTTTAGCACTCACCAAGCCTTGCTGATTAGCAGGGTCATCTGGGTCATGAAGCCCTAGTTCAAGATTCTGAATGGTGCGCCAAGCATCGATACGAGGATTGTCTGCAAAGTGGTAGTAAGGTTGAAGTCGCTTGCCAGAATGAAGCTCAATATTTGGAATAACAAAGTTCAGCTCTAACCGCCCTTTATCAAGATGCTCTACCCAAAGAATGGAGTATTGGTCTTTGTCTAAGCCTGGTAACAAAGCCTTTTCAAAATCAGCCATGAGGCGATCTTTAATCTCTTGTGATAAGTCCGTTTCAGCAAAACAGAGAAAGCCCGATGTGTACTTTTTGGCGTAAGGACTCGAATCAATGAGTGATTGAACTAAATCAGGATCGCCTTGATTGAGTGTCGCCCTCTCCCGATTTCTATCTTTCCCTAAGAGATAATCAACAGGGCCACTCCCAATACCCTTACCTCTACGAGCGAACTGAACAATCATACTGAGATCTCATACTTTGCCATTATTTGCCCAAGCTGACGCTCGATTGCTGAAAGTTGGGCCAATACTTGAACCACATTCACGACATCATAATTCTGGGTATTCACTACTCTAGTAATCTGATTCAAGTTATTCCCAAGTCCAGATAACTGGCGCAATAATGCAGGGTCTACTTTAGGAACATTGGCTCTTTTAAGAGTCCGTTCCCCAAGACAAGTCTCTCTCATCCAAGGAGCTAATTCCGCACCATCACACCGATCTTTCAGAGCTTGAAGTTCAGCCTCAGTGACTCTGATCTTGATGGACTTTTCTCGTATTACTTTCTTCTTTTCAGTCATGGCAATTCTTTAGTTTGAGTGCTTTTAACTAGGGTTAAGGGAGCGTAGCGTCCCTTACAAGGCACAATGACAACGTAACGAAGTGGAGGGGTCTTTGTGTAGCCTTGCTTATGTGCTTAACAAAAGATAGAAAGTAAGATAAAGAAATGCAAATAAGGGAAATCATGAAGTATCAAACAATGACAGTAAGAGCAAAGAGGAGGCTAGCCAAGCTAGCGCACACCACCCTTTCGGCTGCGCCGACCCCTACCCATTTCAACTCAAATTTATGAGTGATTTGGGTATCTTTTTGGTCGCTTTCAGATTGGGTAAGTC
>NZ_JATABG010000609.1:0-1166 GCF_036533755.1 Vibrio sp. M260118
AAACGGAGTGGTTATAGCGTTTGATTTAGCTGATAGTATCGACCTTGCGCATCTAGCAGTTGCTGATGAGTGCCGTGTTCAACAATCTGACCTTGTTCAATCAGGCAGATTGTGTCCATCTTGTCTAAATTCACTAAACGGTGGGTGATAAAGAGCACTGTTTTCTGGGCAAAATGCTGCTCAAATAGCTGCATGATTTGCTTCTCAGTCTGTTTGTCTAACCCTTCTGTTGGCTCATCAAGCAGTAGGATTGGTGCATCGTGGAGTAGGGCACGTGCAATACCAATGCGGCGCTTCTCGCCACCAGATAGCTGTCGACCGCCATCACCAAGCCAGGTATCTAGGCCTGTATCTTCCAGCAGTTTTTCTAAGCCTACTTTTGCTAAAATGGCTGCTAAGTCATCATCGCTAGCTTGAGACTTTGCCATTAGTAAGTTGTCTCGCAGTGAACCGTTAAGAATATCAACGCGTTGACTGACAACACTAATCGCTTGGCGTAGCTGGCTTTCGCTCCAATCTTGAATTGGTTTTCCCGCGATCTCAATACTGCCTTGCTGAACATCCCAATAGCGATTGAGTAGCTGAATAAGCGTTGACTTGCCTGACCCGGTTTGACCAACAATTGCTATACGATGCTGAGCTGGAATAGCGAGATCGACTTGGCTAAGTACATCGGTATTTGAGTCAGGGTAGTGGAAGGAGACGCCCTTATACTCAATTGAGAACTCACCTCGATGTTGAGTCGCTTCTGTTGGGAACTGAACGTCGGCCTCTGCTTGAGTAATATCATTGAGTCGACGCGCTGATGTTAGCGTTTGACCAAGGTGTTGGAATGCACCAGCAATTGGCATCAGTAACTCGACGCTCGCCATAGTAGCAAAGGCAACCAGAGCAATCATAGGATCTGGTGTGTTACCGCCTACACCGTCAGCCGCAAGCCATAGTATGAGTACAATTGTCCAACCATTGGCCAACAGCAGCAGTGCTTGAGCCAAGCCAGAGAAATGGGCATTGAAGTATTGGTTCTTAAGCAGTTTCTCTTGCGTATCCAAGATAGCATTGCGATAACGCTCTTCCGCACCGAATAAGGTCAGTTCGCTATAGCCCTGTAACCAATCTAACGTGGTGATACGTAAGCTAGCTTTGTGTTGGGTTAGTTCAGCCCC
>NZ_JATABG010000610.1:0-1163 GCF_036533755.1 Vibrio sp. M260118
TCTGACAGCGAATTTAACAACTGGTTGCAAGACTTACGTCAAGGAAACAAAAACTTTTACGATTTTTCACAGTTGAGTGCAAATCGCCTGAAAGATGAACTATCCAAGTACCCGTTTGCGGATGAAGGTATTTTAGTTATCGCTGAGTACCAGTCGTTAGCCACTGACTACCTTTTTGTTGCGATTATTCCTTCAAATCAAAGCCTTAAGGTAACAGAAGGCCTTGAGATTAGCGCGACAGATTATCTTGATTTGAGTAAGATGGATATTGCTGCCCGTATTGATCTCACTAGTTTTGAAACCGATAAAGAATCAAATCGCTACCTAGCTTACATTAAAGGTCGAGTCGGGCGTAAAGTCGCCGACTTTTTCCTCGATTTCCTACAAGCTGAAGTGGGTCTAGATACTAAAGTTCAAAACCAAGTGCTAATGCAAGCAGTAGAAGATTTTTGTGCTGACTCTCAACTCGAAAAAGAAGAAGCGCTGAGCTACAAGAAACAAGTGGCTGATTACTGCAGTGAGCAGATCAAATCTGGTGATGAAGTGCAAGTTCGCGAACTTTCAGGTGAACTGCCAGCTTCTCAAGATGGCACTAGTTTCCTTGATTACACGCAAGAGCAAGGTTATGAACTCGAAGAGAGTTTCCCAGGTGATCGCGCTATGGTGCGTAAATTGACCAAATACGTTGGCGCTGGCGGCGGCTTGAATGTGAGCTTCGATAGTCTGCTGCTAGGTGAACGCATCTTTTACGATCCAGAGACAGACACACTTACCATCAAAGGCACTCCGCCAAATCTACGCGACCAATTAACGCGCAATAAGTAAATCGACCTTTGTTAGAACAGGACTGACCGCACCATTTTTGCAGTTAGTCCTCCACTTCTGCTCGATGTTGTATATTCTTGTATTATTAGGAATTTATTGACAGGCGAGAGCATGGAAGGCAAAACACTCAAATTGGGGTGGATGCTGTTAGCAATCTGGATATTAAGTATCGCAGCCATTGCTAATAGTTATCGAGCAACGGATGCGATCAAAGAGCAGGTATACGAATTGGGAAGCAGCATTCAAGAGCTGCGCAACACCTTTTACTTTGATTCTCCGTTTATTGTTCACATGGCTGATTCTCAGTCGCTTAATCTCCAGCTTATCTATGCTCTTCG
>NZ_JATABG010000611.1:0-1162 GCF_036533755.1 Vibrio sp. M260118
GGTTTTGCTCACCGTACGCAACGAAATTGTCAGCTCCCAACAGCAACTCGCCTCGTTGAAATCCGCTAACGAACAGCAACAAATTGTCGAATTAACAAGCCGTGTCGATTATGTCTTAGAACAAATTCAATTCGCCAGAGCTCAAACTGAGAGCCAGCTCGAGTCGACCATCAAAGCGCGGATTTACGAAGCTCACGCAATTGCAACTCGCATTTACGAAAGCAACCAGCACCTCCCAGAGCAACAAGTATCGGCAATGATCACCGATGCACTTCGAGATATTCGCTTTAATCATGGGCGGGGATACTTCTTCATCTACAAAACTAACGGCATCAATGTCATGCACCCGTTGCTGCCCAGAGTTGAAGGTACATCACTTTGGGATTTTCGTGATGTACGTGGCAGTTACATTGTTCGAGAGATGGGCGAGCAAGTCAAAGCAAAAGGCGAAGCTTTCTATCGCTGGTGGTTTGTTAAACCCGACAACAAAAACAAAGAATTTGAGAAAATTGGTTTTGGTAAGTACTTTGAACCTTATGACTGGTTTATTGGCACCGGTGACTATGTCGTTGACGTAGAAGATGACATAAAACAGACCTCACTTGAGTGGCTAAAAAACCTAAGGTTTGGGGAAGCTGGCTATGTATTTGTCATCAATGAAGACGGTAAAGTTCTGTCTCATATGGACCCATCAACCATCGGCAAAAACATCTTGGAAGTCGGTGATGAGCAAGTTCAACAAGGGGCCAAGCGTATTATGGAAACGCGCCGCGGAGTAGTAAAGTACCTCGCCCCATTCGGTCCCGAAGGCTTAGACAACTTCTATAAAACCAGCTACGTCGCCAAAGACGACAATTGGGGCTGGACCATTGGAGCAGGTGTTTACGACCAATTAAGTAATCAAATGTTGACCAACCAAGCGCGCTTAGCAGAGCAAGAGCAACAACAAACTTTACAGCGCATGGTTATGATTGGCGGCATCACTACCCTTGTTGTTGCTTTACTGTCTTGGGTACTTAGTCGACTTATTGCCCTCCGCTTCAAACGTTTTGAAAAACGTATAAACAGTGACTTTGATGATTTACAAGACACCAAAGAACAGCTCGAATACTTGGCCAGTCATGACGAGTTAACGGGGTTACCCAATCGAGCTCAACTACAC
>NZ_JATABG010000612.1:0-1148 GCF_036533755.1 Vibrio sp. M260118
GATTGAGAAGATGATAGAGGTTATAGATGTCTTTGCGCTCACTGTAGCCGAAATCAAGAGGAGCAACGCTTTCGTAACCCTGATAAAATTCAGGCTGAAACCCTTCGAACAGTTCAGTCATTGCAATATCGCACTCTCTGTCACCCCAGTAGCAGGCGGGATCGTAGCAAATAGGGCCAAAAACGGAGTTGGCACAGTTGCCATGCCATAGGTCACCATGGAGCAATGATGGTTTTGGCTGATGGTGAGCAAGCCTGTCGTGAACCAACTGGGTAAATTCGTTAATATCAACTAAATCAATCCCTTTCTCTCGCAACAACTGAAGTTGCCAGCCAACCCTTTGCTCAGAAAAGAAACGTGACCACTTACGGCTCCACTTGTTTGGCTGAAGTGTACTGCCAATGAAGTTGTCTTGGTCGAAACCATACTCTTTTTGCTCGCCCCACTGATGCAAGCGGGCAAGTTGTTGACCGAATGCGTAACTGTTCTTTGCGTCATCAAGGGGCTTGGTTGGCAAATAGTTTAGAATGATAAATGAATGGTGTTTCGACTTGCCTGTTAGGATGAGCTCTGGGACGAATACCGTATTGCTTTCACGCAGGATACGGATGTTTTCAGCTTCGATCTCGAACTTGGGAAGAAACTCACGCTTGTTGATCTTTACAAAGTAACGTTGCTCTCCATCAGAGATCATGTAACAGTCACTAATGTCACCACCATGCACTTTCTCTTTCTCTACGATTTCGTAAGAGAACATCAAGGTTTCGGAAAGTTGTTTAGAAATAGCTTGCCACATAGTCATTCCCAGTTTCATCTATCTTTAGTTTTAGTGTAGAAGATGCTTTTAGGTATTACTGATTCATAGTGCAAAAAATTCAATCATTTACACTAATTTCATTGAAACGATACAAAACTGTGAACTTACGCATCTTCAAGGCTAAAGAGATGGCAATATCGGCCGCTGTTTAAAGCGAGTCCTCAATTAACAGGGCAATTAAACTGGATTCTAATGTGATGTTTAATTGAATTTGAGAAGTGGTCCCCAATTTTCGGACATGACTTTAAGTGATTGATCTGTTTTGATAGTACCCAACAATACTGGAACAGATTATGACTAGAAAACGTAGAAACCACTCTCCTGAGTTCAA
>NZ_JATABG010000613.1:0-1148 GCF_036533755.1 Vibrio sp. M260118
GGCTACAGCACAGCGCAAACTTGGTGGAAAGCGATTCTACCACAGTGGTTTGCCAAGCTTAGATTTCCAATGCTCGCTGTGATTGCCTATAGCTTGTCCGTGGTCGATGTTGCGCTCATTCTCGGCCCCACAAACCCGCCAACATTTGCGGTTTTAGTTTGGCAATGGTTTAACGAACCTGACTTGTCATTACTGCCCAGAGCCGCTGCCGGAGCCGTGATTCTATTTGCGATCGCAAGCTTACTTATTGGCTTGGCTCGCTTGATTGAGTGGACCATCACCAAAGGATTCCGCACTTGGCAATATTCAGGCCGAACCGGTCACAAACTTCCGGGTAAAAGTCTTTTCATTGCCATTGGCAGCTTAACCATAGTGATGGTTCCCTTGATTGTGATTTGGAGTATTGCCCAAAGATGGAGATACCCAGACCTGCTACCGACCCAGTTCAGCCTGCGCTTTTGGCAATATGAGTGGCAAGGTATCGCTAGCACGATAGAACAAAGCATGCTGATTGCAGTAATATGTGCCACCGTAAGCCTGGTGTTGGCCCTGATAGCCCATGAATATCGCCTTCGTTACCGTTGGCAAGTTCCTGGCTATATCATCGCTATCCCAATGCTTATCCCTCAACTTTCAGTTCTGTTTGGTATGCAGGTTGTGACCTTGTATTTAAACAGTGACGCCTACCTATTCTGGGTATGCTGGGCGCATATTTTCTTCGCTTTTCCTTTTGTTTATTTGTCTCTAGATGGACCATGGCGCAGCTATAATAACGGCCTGACACGAGTCGCGCTCAGCCTAGGTAAATCGCCGCTGCAAGCCTGGATCAAAGTCAAATTGCCAATGTTACTTCCTGCGGTCGCTTTTGCGTGGGCAATAGGAATCAGCGTTAGTCTTGCCCAATACCTACCCACCCTGATTTTGGGCGCAGGGCGCATTAGCACCATAACAACGGAAGCTGTGGCACTTTCAAGTGGCTTCGACCGACGAGTCACCGCTATCTATGCGATTTGGCAAGCCTTGTTGCCTCTGATGTTTTTCTCTTTCGCGATTCTACTTAGCCGATTGCACGTTAAGTATCGCAGACTGACAATTAAAGGTTTACTACCGAATGAGTCTTTGTCTCGAAAACCTCGCCATCCGTAAAA
>NZ_JATABG010000614.1:0-1145 GCF_036533755.1 Vibrio sp. M260118
GTGATTAAGGTTCTATTTAAACTTCTATAAAATCAGATGCTCACAGAAGTTCTAACTTTAAAAACTTATTATTTTGGTCAGTTGTTAATCTGAAGCGCCCCTTTAAGCCAATTTGACTAATAAAAGGTCTAAAACGTGTTGCAGGCAACTGCAGGCGTAACCCGTTGTCAGTAACGACTAAAATGTGACTTGCAACACCGTTGTAGTGTGAAAGAAAAGTTTGGTAGGAAATGTTAAGGCTAAAGTAATAATGGTTCATGCTTTGATTAATCACACTATGTTTTGTGCTAGCCAATACCTGTATATACCCAAAATAATTGGAGTTGTAGCTTCAAGAATGAAGGATATATAAACAGTAGCACACTAAGGTGCTACTGTTTCAGTCACCGCGACTAAGACTCCAACGCCTTAGTCACTTTTTCAAACAGGTCTTTAGCTAGATTATCCATGCCTTTTAGCGTTTCAAGTTCCGCTTTAATCAAGTCCTGTCGCTGTTGATCATATTTACGGAATTTCAACAATGGGTCAATCAAGCGTGAAGCAACTTGTGGGTTGCTGCTATTTAACTCACGTAAAATCTCGCCTGCAAACTTGTATCCTTCGCCTGATTTAGCATGAAAGCGAACCGGGTTCATATTTAAAAACGAGCCAACCAGACTACGAGTACGGTTCGGGTTCTTGAGGCTAAATGCTTCGTGATCCATCGTCTGCTTGATGACGTCTAAAACATTCTCAGCAGGATTAGTACCTTGCAGCGCAAACCACTTATCCATAACCAGACCATCATGCTTCCATTTATCACTGTAATCCGCCATCAATGCTTCACGACATTCAAGTTGGGCACTATTCGCAGCGCTCATTGCTGCAATGGTATCCGTCATGTTATTCGCGTCAGCATATTGCGCTTTAGCCAACTCATTACCTTGTTGTGTATAAGCTAAGTAAGCCAGTGCGGTGTTACGTAAGGAACGTTTACCGATAGCTGCATGTTCAATGGTGTAATCTTGCTGCTTAAGGCTGTGATAAATTGCGCTTAGTTCATCTTCAAGCTCAGTAGCTAACGACACTTTAATCGCTTTAAGTACTTTCGCGACGGCATCGACATCAACCTGTTTGTACCAACCACTGACTTCGTTGTGGCTTGG
>NZ_JATABG010000615.1:0-1139 GCF_036533755.1 Vibrio sp. M260118
CTCTTGCTGTTACTGCTTTATTTTGCTCGCCATTGGCGTTAGCGCAGCAGACTTTGCTGGTCTGGGAGGACATTCAAAAATCATTTGGTAATGAAGAAGCTGTAGCCGCGTTTGAAAAACAACACGATGTAAAAGTGAATGTACTTGAAATGCCATATGGCGGGCAAGTCGAATCACTACGTATGGATGGTCCGGCAGGTACCGGCCCGGACGTTGTTTTAATACCACATGATCAGATTGGTGGTGCGGTTATCCAAGGTTTACTTGCTCCTGTTCAGGTAGATAAAGCCGTTACCGATACATTTAGTCAATCTTCTATTGATGCATTGACTTACAATGGTGTGCTATACGGCTTACCGAAATCCGTTGAAACCGTATTTATGGTTTATAACAAAGAGCTTATCCCTGAACTGCCAGAAACGATGAGTGAAATATATGAGCTGTCTAAGAAGTTTCGCGCAGAAAATAAATACGGTCTGCTGGCAAAATGGGATGAACTTTATTACACCTACGGAATTTTAAACGGTATGGGTGGTGATGTTTTTGATAAAAAAGTCGATGGCTCTTATGACCCAAATAAAATATTGCTGAATACTCCAGGGGCAGTAGAAGGTGCAAAGTTCATTCAGAAGTTCTATGACTCTAAAGTATTCCCTACGGGCATTATTGGCAATAATGGTCTGAATGCTATCGATTCACTATTTACTTCTGGTAAAGCCGCAATTGTTCAAACAGGCCCTTGGGCGCTCCAACCATATAAAGAAGCAGGAATCAACTACGGTGTAGCGCCTCTTCCAAAATTGCCATCTGGTGAGCAAATGGGTTCATTTATGGGAGTTAAGAGTTATAGCATTTCCACTTTCTCGAAAAACAAACCATTAGCGCAAGAGTTTATTACGTTCGTGAATAATTATGACAACGCTAAGCGACGTTTTGAGCTCACTGGAGAAGTTCCGGCAGTGACAAAATTGGTGGACGATCCTGTTATTAAAAATGACCCAGGTGCAAGTGCAGTAGCGATGCAATCCATTCATGCTACTTCTATGCCTTCTATTCCAGAAATGAACGAAGTATGGGGACCTGCGAACAGTGCACTTCAGTTGATCGCAACAAATAAGCAAGATGCGAAAAGTGCACTC
>NZ_JATABG010000616.1:0-1134 GCF_036533755.1 Vibrio sp. M260118
ATTTACGCTAGCAAGAAAATTGTCGCAGTCGGCGGCGGTCATGGTCTCGGACGGATGCTCGCTGCACTCAAAGATTTTGGGTCCAACGCGACAGGAATCGTCGCCACCACAGATAACGGCGGCTCTACTGGACGCATCCGCGATTGCCAAGGGGGAATCGCTTGGGGGGATACTCGCAACTGTATCAACCAACTTATTACTGAACCTTCGATAAGTTCAATGATGTTCGAATACCGTTTCAAAGGTTCTGGTGAACTCGATGGCCACAACTTGGGCAATCTAATGTTAACCGCCCTCGATAACCTCTCCGTTCGCCCGCTTGAAGCCACTAACCTTATTCGTAATATGCTCAAAGTCGATGTAAATATCATTCCGATGTCAGAGCACCCTTCAGACTTAAAAGCCCTCGCGACCAATGGCCGATGGGTCACTGGCGAAACCAGTGTTGACGAGATGCCGGATAAGTTAACTAGGCTTGATCTCGAACCTGAAGTACCTGCCACTAAAGAAGCGGTACTTGCCATTGAACAGGCTGACGCCATGATTCTTGGCCCAGGAAGCTTTCTAACCAGTATTATGCCGCCACTGCTACTACCAGAAGTAGGGCGTGCTATCGCAAACAATAAAAAAGCCAAACTTATCTTCGTCGAAAACCTCTCGCCTGAGTATGGTCCGGCAGGAAAGATGACTCTACAGGAGAAATTGGAATGGTGTGAGCGCTCATGCCAAGGGCGAAAAATCGATATCGTATTAGGCGAGGAGCCACACCCTGAACTGGAAGATTGGAACTGTATGACAACGCCGTTAGCTTCACCCAATCGCGACTGGCGTCATGACCGAGCGAAGTTACAACATGCGGTAGAACAGCTACTCGTCAAATAGTGTTTGGTATCTCTGTTGGGTTTCACTCAGCAGAGATAACATGTTCTTTTTGTACTCATCAGAGTTGAGATTAACGCCTGACTTAGCAACCGAATCCACTTCAACCGAGTAAGTACGTAATGCCTCAGCACCAAAGCTCGCCGCACTGCTTTTTAGCGCGTGGCTAATCTCTTTCAGGTAGTCTTCTTGCTCGCTACCCTCTAGCTGAGAGGGCTGGTCAATGTACATTTTTAACTCACCAAGAAAGATCTC
>NZ_JATABG010000617.1:0-1129 GCF_036533755.1 Vibrio sp. M260118
ACGCATAGCCTATCTCACGTTCGTAGGTAGGAACAAACTCGCCACGTTCGCTGTCTTGCCACACCTCTCCCGATAGAGAGAAATAACCTTGGCCCTGTTTATCTAGCCCCGCCATTGCACGCAAACAAGTAGTTTTGCCACACCCAGAGTGACCGAACAGTACCGTCACCCCTTTTGCTGGTAAGGCTAGATCCACTGCTAGGTTAAATTCCGCATAACTGACATCGAACTTAGCCCTTATTAGGTCATCCATACTATTTACCTAGTCAAATCTGTGGACATAACGACGGTTTAGCCAATGCATAGCAAGCAGTGAAGCAAATGAAAACAGCACCATACCGCCAGCAAGAATATGAGCCTTGTCGTACTCAAGCGCCTCGGCGTAGTTATAAATTTCGACTGAGATAACCTGGGTTTTTCCCGGTACATTGCCACCAATCATAAGTACCACACCAAACTCGCCCAAGGTATGACAAAACCCCATAATCGCCGCAGAGAAAATCCCGGGCCAAGCCAAAGGCAAAGTGACAGACACAAAACTATCCAACGGTGAAGCTCTTAGCGTCGCTGCCACTTCAAGCGGCCTTTTACCGATCGCTTCGAACGCATTTTGTAGCGGTTGAAGAACAAATGGCAGAGAATGAACAATGCAGGCAATAGCAATACCGGAAAACGAAAAGGCTAATTGAGGCAGCCCAAGCCAAGCCACAAATTTGCCAACAGGGCCAGAGGGGCCAATCAAAATCAATAAATAGAAGCCCAACACCGTTGGCGGCAGCACCATAGGCATAGTAAATAGCGCAATCACATAGGGCTTAGCGCGGCTATTGGTCAGCGATAACCACCAAGCAACAGGCACCGCAATGATGAGCAGCCAGGCCGTAACAACCAGTGCTAACTTAAGCGTGATCCAAACAACGGTGATATCGAGCTCCCACATACGCTTTCCCTAGTAGTAGCCAAATTCTTGGATAATCGCATTCGCTTCCGGGCTAGCTAAGTAAGCCATAAATGCTTTAGCCGCTGAGTTATCGTAACCGTGTTTAAGTAGTACCGCGTCTTGCTTGATGGGATGGTAAAGACTGTCCGGGATTTGCCAGTACGCTCCTTCTAATACAGATCCATTTTG
>NZ_JATABG010000618.1:0-1123 GCF_036533755.1 Vibrio sp. M260118
TGGTGATAAACCCTAACAACCCAAGTGCAACCTTACATCCGGCCGAAACTCTGCTTGGTTGGAGAAAACAGATGAGCAATGAAGCGGTATTGATTGTTGATGAAGCCTTTATTGATTCAACACCCCAACATTCGCTACTGCCCCATTTGCCAAACCCAACACCAACCAACACTCTCGTCCTAAGATCAGTCGGCAAGTTCTTTGGCTTGGCAGGGGCGCGAGTCGGTTTTTGTTTTGCTCACCCACAGCATCTCAAGAAAATGAGCCAAAATTTAGGGCCTTGGACACTGCCTGGGCCGAGCCGCTACGTTGTTCAACACGCCTTAAGCAACTGGGAGTGGCAAGTTCAAACGCGAGAAACGCTTCACCTCCGCAGCCAACGTCTACACGGTTTGCTGAGCAAGTACTTTGAACATGTTTACCCTCAAATACTGTTCCAACGAGTCGAGCTGAGCGACGCAACTAAATGGCATCACGCTCTCGCCACGCAAGGCGTATTCACTCGATTGTGTGATGAAAAAGACGCAATCCGTTTCGGCCTTCCACACCAAGAAGTTGACTGGAAAAAACTCGAATCCGCACTCAACCAAATCAAGGATATGCTATGACTACTGCATACTGCTCGGCACTTGTTGTTGGCGCTCCCTCTTCGGGAAGCGGGAAAACCACAGTGGTCGCCGCCCTTGCCAGAGCTTTAACTCAGCAAGGAAAAAAGGTACGCGTTTTTAAAACTGGTCCCGACTTTATTGATCCTCAGTTTCTATCTATTGCGGCACAGAGCCCAGCGTATCAACTCGACCTTTGGATGTGCGGAGAAGCACACTGCCAACACCTTCTGTATCAAGCGGCGCAGGAGGCAGACATGATCCTGATAGAAGGTGTGATGGGTATGTTCGATGGCCAATGCTCTAGTGCCGATATCGCCGCTAAATTTAACCTGCAGATACTTGCTGTGGTTGACGCAGGAGCAATGGCACCGAACATATCCACATCATCACGGTAGCTCGATAGGCCATTGACGATGGCACCAAAGGTTTGTGCCATTGCTCCTGCGTCAACCACAGCAAGTATCTGCAGGTTAAATTTAGCGGCGATATCGGCACTAGAGCATTGGCCATCGAAC
>NZ_JATABG010000619.1:0-1118 GCF_036533755.1 Vibrio sp. M260118
GACCAATACTGGTGAGAACGTCTTATTCACTTATGAGTTACTGCAGCAGCTAGGTGAGGACTATCGTTCTTTTATTCTGGTACAAAAGCCTTATATGGAAAGACGAACCTACGCTACATTTACCAAACAATGGCCTGCATCCTATGAGCGTGTGTGCGTGACCTCACCCAAGTATGAGTTTTGCGATTACTTTAATGAAGAGATTGAACTAGAAACCACGATAGTGGCAATGCTCGGAGACTTCGAACGAATTAAGACCTACCCTGATCACGGGTTTCAGACTGAGCAGAGCATTCCACAGACTGTAGAAGACTCCTACTTGGTGCTTAAAGCGTTATTTGCGAAGTAGGAAAAACTCAAAACAGTACAGTAGATAGAAAAGAGGCCTAACAAGTAGGCCTCTGGTTGATGAGTTTAATGAACTGCGGCTTCTTTTTCACTCAAGTACTTAAACTTAAGCTCATCGCCTTTAAGGTCAACTTTCACCGTACCACCATCGACTAAGCAACCAAACAGTAGCTCGTTAGCCAGTGGCTTTTTAAGCTGTTCTTGGATAACTCGGCCCATTGGTCGTGCGCCCATGGCTTTATCGTACCCTTTCAGCGCAAGCCAGTGGCGAGCATCTTCAGAGATTTCCAGTGACACGCCCCGAACGTCAAGCTGTGCTTGAAGTTCAACAATGAACTTATCAACCACTTGGTGAATGACATGCTCATCAAGGCTATTGAACCAGATGATATTATCGAGACGGTTACGGAATTCAGGTGTGAACACCTTCTTAATTTCCGACATCGCATCATGGCTGTGATCCTGTTGGATCAAGCCAATCGATTTTTTCTCAGTCATCTGTACGCCCGCGTTAGTCGTCATCACCAAAATTACATTACGGAAGTCAGCTTTACGGCCATTGTTGTCAGTTAGTGTACCGTTATCCATCACTTGCAGGAGCAAGTTAAAGATATCTGGGTGCGCTTTCTCGATCTCATCAAGAAGAACAACAGAGTGCGGATGCTTAATCACAGCGTCAGTCAGCAAGCCGCCTTGATCGTAACCTACATAACCAGGAGGCGCACCGATTAAACGGCTCACAGAGTGGCGTTCGCCATACTCAGACATAT
>NZ_JATABG010000620.1:0-1109 GCF_036533755.1 Vibrio sp. M260118
CTCTTGAACAGTTTGTTAAGTTACTGTTTCGATGTACGTCTAATTAGAACATAAATAAATGGTACCAAAAGCCCCAAACCAGCAAACAATGGCTCATAATTACCTTCTGGGTCACTAAACCACATACCTGATATAAATATTAATGAAGCTATTACGACAAGCTCAACAACCCACAAACCTATTTCTAATGGCGTTTTGATATGCACTCTTTTTAGTTCAATTATTTTTATGTTTAACTGGTTCTCAAAATTTGTTCTGGTAGCAGAAATCTCTGACATTAAATCCGGTAACAAAGCCTCATATAAATCTGGTTTTCCAGCAATCTCTGTACTTCGTTGGAAAACCGAAAGCACTTTCTTCGCGAAGCGCGTTTTAGCTTCAGAAACAAGACATGAAATATCTGACTCAAGTGATGAACTATAATGAATGTTAAGGCTATCGATATGCACGAGAGCACTGGAATATAGATTAGAGTCTAAACGTGAAACCAACTCCATTGTATCTTTGATCGTTTTTCCTGATCGCAACATGCCATCAGCAGAATTACGACGAAGTAGCGCCTCAAATTCAGTGTCCAAAGAGGTCACCAGTTCATCTGATATCAGCTCCAGCTTAACTTTAAGGTTTTGTTTAATTTCGTTTTTCATTTCCACTTTTCTAAAGTAACTTAACGCCGCGTTAAGTGGTGAACAACGCGACCACCAAACCTAAATTATTGTGCCGTAAACATTAAAGTTGATTCAAACCAAAACTGCCAAGCGTTGTGAATCCGTCTTAAACGCTTTGTTATATGCGTATTCGAATATGAAAAACCAACTTATTTGAGTAGCGCTCACCTACCAGTTTTTCAGAATGTTCCCTGTGCATTTACGCAAAGAAAGTACTTATAGCAGATACAATAAAACCCAACGCTGGAGCAAACAAACATAGGATTGCAACAATGACGAGTACGAGAATACGCTTCCAAGACTTTGCTGCTTCTTGGGCAAATTTAACTGAAAACCAAGAATCCGAAGCAACTAACATTGCGTCTTCCTGCTGCGAATTGCTATTTCGTTTCTCATAAAGTGACATAAGTTCTATTCCTTCTACAGACGAAAGCATATAAC
>NZ_JATABG010000621.1:0-1108 GCF_036533755.1 Vibrio sp. M260118
CTTTAAACGAATTCAAACATGGAGATTTAACATGGCTTACTTTTCTCTAGCCTTTGGTACGGCAACCAAAAACCGTGATGGTACAATCATCGAAGCGTTTTTCCCTAACCCAGTTCTTAACCCAGTAGATGCACTTGTAGATGCAGTGGCTAAAGTTGCAGGTTACGAGCAAGGCAACCAAGCTATCGAAATCTCTGCAGCGCAAAGTGCTGAGCTAGCAACTGCATTTGAAGCAAACGGTGATGCTGCTAACGCATCATTCGCAGCTAAGGCAGCAGAATCTGCACAGCCCCTAGTGCTTGTTGTTCTAGCCACTGATGAAAAACCTGCTTCAGTTGCAGAAGGCTTCCTTAAGCTACAACTTATCTCTAACCGCCTAGTTCAACCGCACGGAACTGTTCTTGACGGTATCTTTGGTCTGCTACACAACATTGCATGGACTAACGAAGGTCCTATCGACCTTCCAGAGCTAGCTGAACGCCAAATCGAAGCTCGCCTAGCAGGTCGCGCACTATCTGTAGATTGTGTCGACAAGTTCCCTAAAATGGTGGATTACGTGGTTCCTGCTGGCGTTCGTATCGCTGACACTTCTCGCGTACGTCTTGGTGCACACGTGGGTGAAGGCACTACAGTTATGCACGAAGGCTTCATTAACTTCAACGCTGGTACAACTGGCGTAAGCATGGTTGAAGGGCGTATTTCTGCTGGTGTTGTTGTTGGCGACGGTTCAGATATCGGTGGTGGTGCGTCTATCATGGGTACCCTATCTGGCGGTGGTACAGTAGTCGTCTCTATCGGTGAAAACTCACTACTAGGTGCAAACGCAGGTCTTGGCTTCCCACTTGGTGACCGTTGTACTGTTGAGTCTGGCCTATACGTAACAGCTGGCTCTAAAGTGCGTATGCTAGATTCACAAGGTCAAGAAGTTGAAGTGGTTAAAGCTCGTGACCTAACAGGCGTTTCTGACCTTCTATTCCGTCGCAACTCAGTGACAGGTCAAATCGAATGTCTTGCTAACAAGACAGCTGTCGAGCTTAACTCTGAGCTTCACAGCAACAACTAATCGCCTCGTCCACTTGTTATTCCAAATCCCTACCCTCTCATGGGT
>NZ_JATABG010000622.1:0-1107 GCF_036533755.1 Vibrio sp. M260118
CCGGACAGGACTCAAGGGCAGGGTGACGTACGTGATCCACTTCTGGACGTTTTGCCAACCACTGGGCGACTTTTAAGCTGCTTTCTGCATGCTGACGTAGGCGTACATCAAGAGTACGGATTCCTCGTGATCCCAAGTAGGCATCGTCAGGTGATACACATTGCCCCATGAGATAGCTTTGCTCGCGCAGTTGATCCCAGTGCTTTTCGTTGGCGACAGCGGTGCCGAGCATCACATCTGAATGACCGATGATGTATTTCGTCGCGGCTTGGATCGAGATATCAACGCCATGCTCAAACGGTGAGAAGTTAACCCCAGCAGCCCAAGTATTGTCGAGCATGACAACGATCTCGGATTCATGGGCGATTTTTGACAATGTTGGGACGTTTTGAACTTCCATGGTGATTGAGCCAGGAGACTCAAGGAAAAGTACTTTGGTGTTTGGTTTAATCAAGTCACGAATCCCTTCCCCAAGCGTAGGCTCGAAGTAAGTAGTCTCAACCCCCATTTTCTTAAGGATCTTGTCACAAAAATCGCGAGTGGGTTCGTAACAGGTATCCACCATGAGGATATGGTCGCCTGTAGCGACGAAAGAAAGGATGGCATTCGAAATCGCCGCCGTACCACATGGGTAGAGCGCACAACCTGCACCACCTTCAATCTCGGTCATAGCATCTTGGAACGCAAAGTGTGTGGTGGTTCCTCGGCGACCATAGAATAGCGTTTTATTGGCGCGGTTTACTGTTGCATGGTGTTTCTCCGCAACGGTATCGAAAACTACGGTCGAGGCTCTTTGAATCGCTGGGTTAACGACACCTTGGGTCCATTTTTTGTCGCGACCTGCGGTAACAAACTTGGTCTGCTTACTTTCTGACATCAGAAGTCCTTATCAATTACTTTGCCCTATTTAAAACATGGCAAAGCACGAATAGCAAGGGTTTAAAGTAGAGGATTGAATAGATAGAAAACACGCTCTAAGAAACGAGAGGACAGAGTACGTTGACTCCATTTCGTTACGTCGACAATGTGAGACTCTTCAATATAACCTTGTTGCAGCCAGTACATCTCTTTGGTGAACGCCATATCGTCAATCGCTAATGTCAGTTC
>NZ_JATABG010000623.1:0-1086 GCF_036533755.1 Vibrio sp. M260118
TGATTCAGCTCTGAATAAGTAAAACTGTGACTGATATAGAGCTCTTCGTCTATGAGAGTATGGGTGATTTGATAACCTTCTTCGTCTTCATGAAAATTAGCATCAAGTTTTGATACCAACTTTCTGGTGAAGTCCTTCAACGCAAAAATCTCTCCTTTGTCATTGACCACATTGTCTTCTTCATCAAAAATCACTGATTCCCCGGTATCCAAACCTATGGATAGCATTTCAATGATAGTTCGCACACTAACATCCATTGCGATAACACCACGAAACACGTCTTCGTCATCATAGAGAGGTGATGAGATGGTCAGCATAATCCCTTTACCGGCAGCATCGTTATACGGAGCAAACAACCTTCTTTCTCTTTCTGGATTGTTCTCCTCATTCATTGACGTCCACATGGCACTTGCATACACAGACTCAGAAACATGAAACTGTTCGACTCCGACCCGAGGAGTAAGGTAAATAAACTTATCACTGGAAATAATATAAGCCCACTCAATTGCGGGCTCTAGTACGATAGAACCCATTTGCGGTATTAAGTGCTTAACGACATCAAGATCTTTATTTTTTGCGAGAGTTTCTATGCTGACGTCATCCATAACAGATAAAGTCCCATAGGAGAGGTCATCAACCTTGTCTAGAACATGGCCTAAATCTAGCGTGTAAACTTTAAGCTCTGGGTAATGTTGAATATAAGGGGTAAGAGCGTCTGTATCGACGGTACTTTGATAGGAAAGATAAGCCAAGTTTGCAGTATTTCTGAGCGAAGTGACATTAAGCAGTAACATACTCAAATATCGAGATATGGTTTCGGTTCGACTTTCTAATGTCGCGACAGTCGACTCTTTAATGTTTTTTCTCTGTGCGTCAAAGGTAACAACCAATCCCACGAGGGTCACTACAGACACCGCAACTACAATAGATTTTTTCAATTTAAAGTATCTTCCTTGGCAATCAAAACATTTCCACAACCCTCTGTGAAAGCCCACACCAGTTTGAACTTTAAATTAAATTTTAGCTTAGATACTAAAAAACGCAGCAAGCGCTGCGTTTTATTAACCAGGTTACCAATATACTCTA
>NZ_JATABG010000624.1:0-1072 GCF_036533755.1 Vibrio sp. M260118
CTGCCCCATGTTAGCCAGTATCGATTTGATGCCAGTGAAGTGGTGCAAAAGGGGGCAAAATGATAGAGCGAAAGCGAAAACTGCATGTTGAACCTCCATCTGACGGTTATGAGTTGGCGATCAAAGTGGCGTTTGCTACCTCAGACCGACACTTGGTTGACCAGCATTTCGGTAGCGCCGAGGGGATGCTGATTTATGGTGTCGCCAAGCAGGAGTGGCACTTGTTAGAAGCTATCGAATACTCGGAATCGGATGGTCAAACTCACCAAAGGCTGCCCAACCGCATCAACGACTTAAAGGGCTGTGCTGCGGTTTACTGTATCGCTTGCGGTGCCTCCGCGATTCGTCAGTTGCTTGGAGAAGATATTAACCCTGTCAGAGTTGAGCCAGGTTATGACATACATTTGCTGCTGCAAAAACTGCAGATTGAACTTAGAACTCAGCCCGCGGGATGGTTGGCTCGGGCATTAAAACGTTCTCAGTCAGGCGAAGGTAAGCAGCAAAACCGCCTACAAAATCTAATGGACGAAGAATGGTAATAAGGAGAATACCATGACAAATATTGTCGGATATACCAAAGCGGGCAACAAGTGGGAGCCGCAGTTTATCGAAGCGCTGGATAGTGACAGCTGCATAGGCTGTGGACGTTGCTATAAGGTCTGCTCACGCGATGTTTTTGACTTGGTTGAAAACGATGAAGCGGATGATGACGATCTATATGGCGATGAAGTGATGATGTCGATGATCATCAAGGACTCATCAGATTGCATTGGTTGTGAGGCGTGCGCCAAGGTCTGTGCTAAGAATTGTCACAGCTTTAAACCAGCGCCCATGCCAGCGTAATCATTTCGCTTTCGTTGGTTACAGCAAAACTCAATCTCACTAGGCAGCTTATAACGCTGCCTTTGTTTTGTCGTATTGCTGACAATCCGTTTTCATAGTGCTTTGTCGTCTAGCTGACAATTTGTCGTGTTTGATGCGACAAAGACAAACATAGCTGCATTATTGTTAAATATAAGTTAAATAAAACAATGACTTATTTTGATTTATCTCTTGGTTTGAAGCTTGCAAC
>NZ_JATABG010000625.1:0-1067 GCF_036533755.1 Vibrio sp. M260118
ATGTTGTTTGCTGGTTTCCATAGACTTGTTCAAAAGTCACGACAAATGATTGAACCGTATCAATATTAGTTAGCTCCGTCGGATGAATTCGGGCGCTAAAATCATAATCATGATATATACGCCCAGAACCATTGACGCCACCTTCACCACTAGCGTCACTCTCATCCACATAGCGCCAATAATTTTCACCACTGGCGTTACGACTACCAATATCAAACGTACGACCTACAAACTGAGCATCACCGTCAAGATTGAAATCAAATCGAAACTCGCTAATTCGAGTAAAATCACCTGCTGTAGCAACATCCACACTGCGCGTATATCCGTATTCAATCCCTTCTTCACTAAGATAACTAACGGTGTATGTTGTCATCACTGTGTTGTCGTTGAAGGTCTCTATTTTTTGCTCAGCGTCTACATTAAGTTTGAGCACCTTGCGATGGTTAATATTAAGGACTGGGATAAAGCCACTGTTTTGTGTCACCTGATCAGCCACGGACTTACTAGCGTCATTTGGGTAGGCATCGACAAGGGTATCCACCCCATCGTTATCGGGATCGCCTGCTAGGGTTTCGTCAAACGGATAAAGATCATCTTCATCATCGATGCCATCGTTATCGTCATCTAGGTCAGTATTATCACCGGTGCCATCTTGATCAAAATCTGCCCACTCATTCGGGTCACTGTCAAAGGCATCGTCCTCATCATTATGACCATCGTTGTCATGGTCATAAGGATACTGATCATCGAGACTGTCTACGCCATCTGAATCATGGTCACCTGCTTTGGTTGCATCCAGTGCATGTTCATCGACATCATCATTGTACCCATCATCGTCATCGTCAAGGTCGGCATTGTTGCCTGTGCCATCGTTATCAGTATCTAACCACTCAGTTGGGTCATCATCAAAGGCGTCTTGGTCGTCTGGGTAACTGTCGTTGTCGTGATCATATGGATATGGGTCATCTACACTATCAGCCCCGTCTCCGTCATGGTCACCTGCTTTAGTGCTATCCAATGCGTACTGATCAACATCATCATTAAAACCGTCGTTGTCATCATCAAGG
>NZ_JATABG010000626.1:0-1052 GCF_036533755.1 Vibrio sp. M260118
ACGCCGATCGGCTTATTGGCGCAAGCATCCTACTTAAACAGCCCGAAGCTCAATGCTTACCATGGCAACGATGCACGCTGTGGAACCATAGTGCAGCTCCGCGACACACGTGGGAAGTGGCACTAAATTTAAAAGGGCTTCTTAACGCCGCGTTAAGTGGTGAGCAACGCCGACCACCTTACCTAAACCATTGTGCCGTAAACACTAAAGCTGAATCAAACCGAAAATGCCGAGCGTTGGGAATCCGTCTTAAACGCTTTGTTATGAGGCAAGTTGAAGCGACAAAGAAAGGAAGTTTTCATCGCTTTCAGTCACCTTATAGCCAAGAGACTTGTAAAACCTTACCGCTGACTCATTTCTAGTAAAGCTTGATAAGGTTACTTGACTACGCCCTTGCTCTCGCGCTATTTCGTGAACCAGATTCATAACCCTTCCGCCCAATTTTTGATTTTGAAATTCTGGAAACACAATGAGTAAATGTACATGAAGTGCATTTTCGTAGGGCTTGAAGCATAGCATTCCAACTTGTGTGTTATTGAGATATACCCAGTGGAACCAATGCTGCTCGTAGTCACTTTTTAAACGATTGATCTGAAACTCGTTGCACCAACCAAATACGGCATCAACATGCGAATAAAGTCCTTGTTTCACAACAGAAAATAGACTTTCAAACTCATCACTTTCTATTTGTATTAGTTGAATATCCATATGCCTCATAACGATGCGTTAAGGGGCTGCGCAACGCTAACCGCCACACCTAAACAAGCCACCCTAACCACTGTTTTCGACATTACGACTAAAATTGCCACGCGTTAGCAGTCCCGCTTGAACGCCTTTGTTAAGAAGAACTTAAATTGAAACTAAAGGCTTTGCAATGTGCACGATTGCGCTTTATGAAACAGTTCACCCAATTGATGCTTAGACTCCGATAGACGAATGCCGCGAACAAACGGGCGAACAGACGTACTCCGAGGACTGCCAATAGCCGTGCGATGGTGGGTTGTTGCACAAACGCCGATCGGCTTATTGGCGCAAGCATCCTACTTAAACAG
>NZ_JATABG010000627.1:0-1036 GCF_036533755.1 Vibrio sp. M260118
CATACGCAATGAACTACTTAACGACTTTTCTCAAAGGAATGGCAATGGGTGCAGCCGATGTTGTTCCGGGTGTATCAGGCGGAACCATCGCTTTTATTACAGGAATTTACGACACCTTGCTCGAAAGCATTCGTCGCATCAATCCTAGTATTATTGGAATTTGGAAACGTGATGGCTTTAAAGCCGCTTTCCAGCATATCAATGGTCTGTTCCTGAGCGCCCTGTTTGGTGGCGTAATTACTAGCATCGCAACGCTCGCTAAACTCATATCATGGCTACTCGTGAATCACCCCATTCCGCTATGGTCGTTTTTCTTTGGCCTGATTCTGGTTTCTGTGTTCCACATGCTTAAGCAGATAGAACGCAGAAGCTTAAGTCGACTGGTATTTTTGTGCCTTGGCGTTGCTTTTGCCTACAGCATTACTGTGCTAAACCCGCTGCAACTAGAACCGTCGAGCATTAATGTTTTAATCGCCGGGGGTATCGCAATCTGCGCCATGATACTACCGGGAATATCAGGCAGCTTCATTCTGCTATTAATCGGTATGTATACCCCAGTACTAGGTGCAGTTAAGTCGTTTGATGTGCCCATTCTCGCACTGTTCTTAACAGGCTGCGTACTCGGATTATTGAGCTTCTCACATGTACTCTCGTGGCTGCTAAAGCGTTTCAGAGATTTAACCCTAGTTTTCTTAACCGGTTTAATGCTAGGTACATTACCTAAAATCTGGCCATGGAAAGAGACCATCACATGGCGTACTAACTCAAGTGGCGAGCAAGTACCTTTGATTCAGCACAACCTATCACCTGCTGACTTTGAAGTGTTAACTTCACAATCATCGCAACTTGGTATCGCAATTGCTCTTATGTTGTGTGCGATCGCGTTGGTGCTCGGTTTAGAGAAGTTTGCCGAAAGACAAGAGAGCTAAACCTAGCTCTGCTAGAAGGTAAAGTTATCTAACAAAACGGCTTAATCTCAAGCCGTTTTTGTTCCCCCCCCAACCCAACTGTAATGATAATTAATTGCAATAAGTCT
>NZ_JATABG010000628.1:0-1035 GCF_036533755.1 Vibrio sp. M260118
AACATATTTTGTGATTTTCGGTAGTACCTTCTAGCAAACAGTGAGTTAATCTAGTGACTAAAGTTTGTTCATAACTCGGTTGAAGGTTGAGAGAACACAATGATTAAGAATGTTGTTTTTGATGTAGGTAATGTGATTGTTCGTTGGGCGCCGCTAGAGATCATTCGTCTTACTTTTGGTGATGTAGAGCAACCAGAAGCAATGGCTAAAAACGTCTTTATGAGTGATATATGGCTCGATCTCAATCGCGGTTTTTTAACCGAACAAGAAGCGAAGCTTCGCTACCAAGAAGAGTTAGATTTTACGGTTGATGATAGTCATCGCCTGTTTTACTACGTTAAGCGCTCTTTAATTGAGCTTTATGGCTCTGTCGCTCTAATAAACAAATTAAAATCTGCTGGCTATGGTGTTTACGCGTTGACTGACAACGTAACGGAGCTTGTCGACTACTTAAAAGAGGAATATGACTTTTGGCCCCTGTTTGATGGTGCGACAGTCTCGGCGGATCTCGGTTTGTTGAAACCTCAACCTGAAATCTATCAATCTCTGCTAACCTCAAACAACCTTGTAGCAGAAGAGTGTGTTTTCCTTGATGACATGCCACACAATGTGGAAGGCGCCAAGAGTGTAGGTATTGAAGCCATTCAGTTTTTCTCTGCAGCGCAAGCAGAGCAAGAGCTTAAAACCCTAGGTTTAAAATTTTAATAACCTTTAGTACTAGGGGAATCGATGGAAAAGTTAGCGCAAGATATATGGATATTTAATGGCAACTCGGTGCCATTCTTTGGCTTACCATACTCAACAAGAATGACAGTTGTGAGACTGAGTAGTGGTGAACTATGGGTTCTCAGCCCAATTAAACTAACACCTGACATTCAAAATCAAATAGACGAACTCGGCGCAGTGAAATATCTGATCGCACCTAACCACTGATTGAGCTACAGATCGCGTCGTTAGTTGGATTAATGGTTCTCGGCACAATAGGCTCGGTGTTTATTCAGGGTTTTAAGCTAACTAATGAGAGAAGTAAGCAAC
>NZ_JATABG010000629.1:0-1030 GCF_036533755.1 Vibrio sp. M260118
TCTATTTTCCGGTAGGAAAACACACAGCTTACTTTACAAAAGAAGGCGGTTTTATTTTAGTTGTGGCTGTACTTGGTCAATCACAACTCCCACAAAACCACTTGTAGCGAAGACATCACTCGCGATAAAAACTAGGGTGATGATCTTGATTGGTAAACTAACGCCTGCGATAAGGGGCGACAACGCAATGCCACCCAACTTAAAATTTTTGCCCTAAACATCGAAGCTGATTTTTATGAAAGTAGCCAAGCGTTAGGAGTCCCTGTTGAACGATTTGTTAGATGCCCGAGCGCTTAACTTGATTTAGTAGTGATAACGACATGAAATTATTGTTATCGCTTGATCATCGACTGCGTAAACAAGTCTATTAGTGACGTCAATGCGGCGAGACCAAAAGCCAGATAAGTTTTCTTTTAACGGCTCTGGTTTACCAATACCCTCAAAAGGAGAACGCTTAACATCGTTGATGAGTTTATTAATGCGCTTGAGTGTTTTCTTATCTTGGGTTTGCCAATACAGATAGTCACCCCAAGCCTCATCAGTCCACGATAGTAAACGTTGACTACTACTCATCAATTAACTCTCGTGCGGTTGTTTGACCAGCGCGGTACTGTGCTATTGATCGGTTTAGGTGTTCAGCATTTTGAGGAGAGCGTAGTAAGTGTACAGTCTCCATAAGACTGTTGTAGTAGTCTAAAGACATAACCACAGCATCTTCAGAGTCACGACGTGTAATGACTGTTGTGTCTGCATCATTAACTACACCGTCTAAAACAGCTTTAAGACCATTTCTTGCTTCAGTAAAAGATACGATTCTCATAAGAACCTCCACATGTACATTTAATGGAACAAGTATAGTCTTAACTCGCATACTTGTACAGTAAATTGAACATGCGATGCTGATAAGGCAACTAACGCCGCGTTAAGTTGATGAGATGGTCTCCCCCTACCACTTCACATGTCTATCAGCCATGCTTGGAGTGTTCAGGCCCCAAAGCAAAAGGAGAAGACCATGACTCAGCATGAAATC
>NZ_JATABG010000630.1:0-993 GCF_036533755.1 Vibrio sp. M260118
ATAAAAAATCACGCATGAAGTAGTTTTTTGAAAGTTGAGTTCGCCCCAAATCTTCTAGCTTTTTGACTGACGTTGGTGATTTCATCATTACCCTCCTAAAACTATGAGTTTAGACCCATTGCTAAGGTTAAACACAATCTATAATGGTTCTGGAGCTAGAGTTTTCTAACGTTTCACAGGAAAGCCTATGCCGAGAAATGGGCAATACCAAATTTCCATATCTAAACTGAGGCAACTTCAAGACCTTGTACCAAATGAAGAGGCACTGCCGCAGCTTGAACAGGGAGAGATGATGACTGAATCTACAAGACACCACAATATCCAAGTGCTTACAAATACTGGTTTTAGGCAGTTCTCAAATACTACGGTATTTTTCAAAGAAGCAATAAGCGTTATATCGCCATCAGTTGCTCAAAGTAAAACTGGTGGCTATTGGTTTGATTTACGTAAGGTCAATCTCGACCGTCTATCGACAAATGCGCACCTTTTAGTGCGAGTGGTGCCTGACCAGTTTATCTTGATGGCACTTTCTGACATCGAAAACCTTATTACAAAGGAATTGATGGATAATCGCCCTCACTCGGGAGATGTTTGGGGTATAAAAATGGACTTCGACAAAAGTTGCAGTAAAGTCCAGCTCTACAGCAATAAAGACTCATCGTCTAGAGTTTACGGCAATGTTCTCTCTGTCGATAACGTAACTAAAGCTCTACTATCAATCTAAGGCGCTTTTGTCCCGAAGCTTGGTAATTAAGGTACGACAGAATCGCTTGGTGAACACAATACAGATTCCGGGTGACGTAACACGTCTTTGGACAGAAATCAGCTAGAGCATCTACTTAAATTAGCAATTCATAAATTACTTTTTGTATGGCAAAGTGAGTTTGGGAGAGCTAGCGCTTCGGTTAAGATAGCGCTAGCTAAAAGGATTGCCTCAAGATTAGGCTTTGGCTTGATGCGCACAACGAGAGTTATGTTCAATCGAACTGGATT
>NZ_JATABG010000631.1:0-959 GCF_036533755.1 Vibrio sp. M260118
AGTATGTAAAAAATAATAATCTTGACCGATTAGCATTTTATACCATTACAAATGGAACAATATTAACAGAGAAAATGTTGGATTTTTTCTTGGAGCATAAAGACTCGATAAAAATGTGCTTCTCATTGGATGGTTATGAAGAGCTTCATAATTTAGGTCGAGAGAAATATAATGTTGTTTTTAATGGAGTGAAAAAGTATGAGTCTAAGTTTGGACATAAGCCACCCATAAACTGTACAGTACATAGCCAAACCATTTTGAATAAAACTAAACTTAGAACTTATCTTGAAGACAACAACTTTAAGGATGTAACGTTCTCACGTCTTTTCGATTCCCACGATGAAAGTATGACAGTATCAAAGGACGAATATCAATCTTTACTTGAAGATTTTAAAGGTAGTCAGTTCGAAGTACGTCAACTTGATGAAAATAACAAAAAGAAATATGACTGTACAATGTATGGCACACTCTGTGGAGTAGGTCGTACCAATATTTTCATCACAAAACGTGGTATCTATCCCTGTGGTAGATTCTATGGAAATGAAGATTACAACTATGGAGCATTCGATATGGACCTTGAAAATTTGGAGTTTCAAATGGGTCAGATGAGGTCTCTAGAAGACGGTGAATGTTACTACGATAAATATGTTGAGGTTAAATGATGAAGTTAGCTATCTATGGTGTATCCAGAGCTGGTAAAGACTATCTAATCAAGAATGTAATAGCCTATTTACAGGAAACTACGCTGTTAACTGCTATTCATATTGAGGGTTCAAAGACATTGAATGCTCTTGCTCAAGATATGTTTCAAAAACCCTTCAAAAGTCTCGAAGAATCAAGAAAAAAAACTCTACGAGAAAAATTCACTGAGATCGTGAATGAAAAAAATTCAGAATACGATCTCGTACTAGTAGATGGTCACTATTCTTTTATAGATGGTAATTCTTACAATGTAGTCT
>NZ_JATABG010000632.1:0-952 GCF_036533755.1 Vibrio sp. M260118
ATATCGGGAGTTAAAGCATCAGCTGATAGTTGACGATTTGTCGCGACATCATCAATGTACGCGCCCCAAAGTTGGCTTAACCAACGAGAAGCCGACTCCTGTGCCTCTTTTGACATATCATCGCGTACGAATGGCTCAATGGCTGATTTGTAAGTCCCAACGCGGAAAACGTGAGTACTAACGTCGAGCTTTTCTAGCAAGGTTTTGTAGTACAGGCTATACGCGCTGTAGCCTTTGAGCATGACAGCACCATCAGGAGCAAGGTAGATTTTGTCCGCATAGCTGGCAAGGTAATACTGGCTCTGGTTATATAAATCCCCAACTGCGTAAACAGATTTGCCAGCAGCTTTGAACTCATTGAGTGCCTTCGCAATATAGCGCAACTTAGTGAGGCTAGTTTCCGGCATATCGCGTAGGGCTAAAACAATGCCACTGATATTATCATCATCTTTGGCATAACGAATGGTTTCGATAATATCGAACAGCACGTTCTCTTTTGGCAACCTGTTACCAAATAAGGAACCCGTTAGTGAGTCCATTGGGTTGATATAGGTTGACTGCTCTACGATTGGGCCAGAGATATTAACAATCAGTGCCGACTTTGTTGGAACGGAAGGTGTCGGAGTATCAGCACTGGTGTAAATGAAATAGATGACAGCGATACTAGCCAAGAAGATTAGGTTTACAAGGGCAAGTCTTATAAAGGTAATCAGCTTCCAAATACCTTTAAAAAACAGACCAATGAATTTAAATATTTTTTTCATTTTCTCTCCGCTCCAGAAATCGCAGATAGGGGCTTATCCGCTCTAAGAGCTTATAACTTCGAATAAGTTCCATCCTACTTAAACTAGTATACCCATACAACCAGAAGATTGATCGGTGTTACAAAAATGTAAACGGTTGTTTGATTTTTATTTAACTGCTCCGTATTCTGGTCAGACCACAATAATAA
>NZ_JATABG010000633.1:0-947 GCF_036533755.1 Vibrio sp. M260118
ATTAAGGATTTATTGTACTGCTTCCAGTTAGTTGTTTTGTAACGAGGTTTAGGCATGAGGCTACGACGATTGATGGGCGTAGCCGCTCAGATCGTAGTTTCTTGATTTAGTTCCATCGAATTACGCAACAAAGCCTATTCAAAGCTATGTAAAAATCCTTTTTTAACTAGTGCGCTAAATATTCTTTTTAACTTTTGCTTTTGTCTCGAATAAGGCAGTTTTTCTATATTTAATATTTTACATAAATAATTATGATATAGAAATGACTTGTTCTTTCCATAGCGGGTAAGGATATAAATAATAGAGTGCTCTAAATATTTAAATACCAGCAAATCATTTAGGCAAATCGTAAAGCGATTGGCCTTGTCTCGAAGATCGATCAACTCAGGGTTGAACGTAATGTCTAGTGTTTCACCTTCACACCTGATCTTGCTTATGTGTCTTGTAGACTCTAGGGCTAGGAGGTTTTGAAGTGTTTTGTTGTTGGACTGTTTTAGATTCTTGAGAAAGCAGTTCTTAGCGTTAAACTTTCTACTCATATCAATCGAAGTATTTTGGGTATTAGTCGTAATATAATAGCACTGTGATAGTGTATACAATAATATTGTTAACTGTTGGGAGCTATTAATCCCCTTTATATAATCAAAGATATAACCATCTTTAACATCGAACAGTCTAATATTTAATGGTGCGTAATATTTATTATTGCTATTTGTCATCATTCATCTCCTTTTATTAAGGAGGTTTCTATTTCATAATTTTATAAGTAAGTGATTTTTAAAACCTCATATATTAAGATAACGCCTAGAAATATAAATAAATTAATTGTGACAGTCAATGAAAATATTTTAATATACCGTTAAGTGTGTTAACTAAACCGAGAGGTGTGTCAAATATACCGTTAGTTGTGATAATTTATGCCGAGAGTTGGTAGCTATATAATAAAT
>NZ_JATABG010000634.1:0-947 GCF_036533755.1 Vibrio sp. M260118
GCATTGTTGTCGAGGTAGACAAGCTCTTGAGTCGGATTATGCGTCATGGGTCGCCTCCTTTTTAACTTCAGGTGCTTGAACAGGAAATACGGTAATACTGGTGCCGAGCGCGATAGAGAGTTTGTTTTCAAGATTGGCGAGCGTCAGACCAGATAAACCGCAAGAGGTACAATTACCAGTTAGCGCGACAAAAACCATATCGTCTTCAACATCAACCAGTTCAATGTCACCACCATCTGCAACGATGCTTGGGCGCAGCTGCTCAATCACTGTCGCTACTTTGTCCAATAGGTCTTCACTAACCGGAGCGGTTTGTTCCTTACTCTTCGTCGCTTGCTCATCCAAGCAAGCCTCTAATACCCATTCGATCTTTTCGTGACATGAGGTACAAGCGCCGCCTGCTTTGGTGTAGTTCACCACCTCTTCCAACGTAGTAAGACTATTGGCTTCAACCACGCGTTTAATCATCAAATCATCAATGGCGAAGCACTTACAAATCAGCTCGCCCTCCTCATGATCATCGGCCAACTCTTCGCCTCGATAATCAGCCACAGCAGCATGAAGCGCTTCCATGCCCATTACCGAGCAGTGCATTTTTTCTGGCGGCAGACCACCTAAGTAATCGGCGATATCGTTGTTGGTTACCTCAAGTGCTTGGTCGATGGTCTTGCCCTTAATGATTTCAGTTAGAGCAGAAGAAGAGGCAATAGCGCTACCACAACCAAATGTCTGAAAACCTGCCTGAGTGATTACCTCTGTGTCTGGATCTATTTTTAACGTTAGGCTCAACGCATCACCACAGCTAAGTGAACCTACATCACCCTTAGCATTCGCGTCACTCACCAACTTTGCATTTCGAGGGTTAAAAAAGTGCTCTTTAACCGTTTCCGAGTAATCCCACATACGCATTCCATCCTTTAGTCTTCTGAGTGTGAACCTGAAAACAA
>NZ_JATABG010000635.1:0-942 GCF_036533755.1 Vibrio sp. M260118
GCGGTGGCAACAAGGGTGGAAAGGACAAATAGTATCGATGCAAATTAAAATGCCCTAACGCATAGGTTAGGGCATGACCGGTGGGCGATTGCTTGCTTAGTCAATCAAGCCGTAATCTCGACTTAGAATGTCGATGATTTCTTGCTTAGGATTGTCACTCAAGTGGATTTTCTGACCTGTGATTTTTTCAGCAATAGCGAGATAAGTCTTCGAAATATCCATTAACGCTTCTAGCGGCAAATCGTTGTCTCTTGCTAGTGCTTCGCGCTCATCCATACGCTCTTTGTTAAGCAGGATATCTGGGTCAGGGAAGTGGTTAAGTAGGAACTGACGGAATCCTTCTTTCGAGTTTTCAACGATGTTGCCGGCATCGTATTCGCGCTCATCCCAGATGCGTGAAGAGTCAGGTGTGCCAACTTCATCCATGTAGATCAGTTTTTCGTTGCCTGCGGCATCGTGAACGTAGCCAAATTCGAATTTGGTATCGACAAAAATTTGCTCAACTTCTGCCAATGCGTTGCTGATGACCACAAAGCCTTCACGAAGTAGCTTTTCGTATTGAGCGATATCGTCAGCTTTCGAGAAGTTGAACGCAGCGAAGTTATCAACGATATTCTGACGAGTGATGTTCACGTCATCCGCTTCTGGAACACCTGGAATGCCTTTTAAGATACCTTTGGTCGAAGGCGTCATAAGCAGTTCTGGTAGTGGTTTGTCTTTTTCTAAGCCTTCGGGCAGTTCGATACCACAGAATTCACGTTCACCTTTTTCGTATGAACGCCACATTGAACCAGTAATGTATTGACGACAGATCGCCTCAATCATGATGGGTTTTGCTTTTTGTACAATCCAAACAAATGGATGTGGGATATCAAGGATGTGACTATCGGCTAAGTCGTTATCTTTGAACAGATTGAACCAGTGATTTGAAATCGCGTTGAG
>NZ_JATABG010000636.1:0-939 GCF_036533755.1 Vibrio sp. M260118
TAAGGAAGCAGCAAAGGGTGTGACTTAATTTGATCTTTGAGGTTATCGATAACCCCTGGCTCTTTCTCAATGATCGAAGGGTTGAACTCGGCCACTTGGCTTAGTTGCAATTTGTTTATAACTCGCTGAGCAACTTGGTTAGATTTTAGAATCTCAAATTGAGTGAGGTAGTATTCTGCCGCACGCGTATCTATTCCTACTACCTCTTCAATCGATATTGCATTCTTCTGCGTCGACTCAATAAGCAAAGTTGAAGTCGCTCGGTAGACAGGAGTAATAGATAAAGCTATCAGAGCAGCTATAGCAGTGCATAAAAGCGTGAACACTGATATAGCGAACCAGCGTTTCTTTATTAGATGAAAGTAATAACCCAAATCAATAAGTTGCTCTAGGCTAATGTGTGTAGAAGAGTTTGACATTTCGAATATCCAAAAATACTAGGATTTAATTAGAAAAAGCTTTGTTCGATAACAATGATATCGCCAGGCATTACTTTCTTAGAAAGCCTAACTTTGCTTTTCGCGTCTTCTGACCCAGATTGTGTAACAAAAACTTTGTCTCTCGCGGCGCGATCCGTAAAACCTCCGGCTAACGCAATCGCTTTATCAACGGTTAGTCCTGGTTGATACTCATATCCACCGGGTTTTTTTACTTCACCATTTACGTAAATGCTGCGAAACCCTACTACGCTCACCCTCACTTTTGGCGAGATTAGATAATCGCCTTTTAAGCCGTTAATAATTTCATTTTTAAGACTTTCAGGCGTTTTGTTCAACGCATTTAACTGACCTAAGTAGGGATATTCAAATTTCCCACTGTTACTTATGTAAAGTTCGTCAATCGATAAATCTGACTCACCATAAACTGAGATCTGAATTTTATCTCCCGCACCAATAACATAAGTATCTTCAAAGGACTTAGCTTGAACGACTGATAAAG
>NZ_JATABG010000637.1:0-935 GCF_036533755.1 Vibrio sp. M260118
ATTTGAATCAGGTCACTTTACAACATTTAAAAGGGTGATCAAAACGGAATTGCAGTGTCAGAATGGAACTTCTCGCAATTTTTTCCCACACTTAGAGTTATTGGAGCGACTCCGAGTGTCTCTTATGAGCGAATCATCAATGAAAAAAAATAAAGTCATCACGACCGAAGACATCCTTTTAAAGCTATGCCAATCGGTTTCAGGCGTACTAACTTCAGCAACAAGCTCGTCGGTACAATACTCAGCAATGGTGCAGAAAATCACTAAAACGAGCCTAAAACCGGATTTCGGCTGTTTCGTTCTTTTTGACGGTGGTTTTTCGGGGCTAGTTGTCATCAACTTTACTTCAAAAGCTGCACTAGAGCTTTACACTGCCTACATGCGCAATATGGGTATGCCAGAAGAAGAGTTAGCCGTGCTACACACTTCTGATGAAGTCGCAGACGTACTGGGTGAGTTAATGAACCAATTAGTGGGTCACTTCACTAACCAAGTACGCAAAGATCTACAAACCCACATCACGCAAAACCAGCCTAAGATGCTGTCTTTAAACAAACAGGTAAACCTGTCGGTTGATACTAACCTTGATCGCCCGCAAGCACGTCGTGTTACCTTCTCAACAGAGAAAGGCAATATCTTCTATCTTGAGCTAGCAATGGATAAAACCGAATTTATTCAGCTAGAAGAGTTCGAAGCTGCTGGAGACGAATGTCCAGATGATATCTTGGAACAGGCGCAGCAAAACATGAAAGCAAGCAGCGCAAAGAAGGAAGAGAAGCCAGAGAGTAACGCAAACGACTTGCTTGATGAACTAGGCATCTAAGCCACGTATTTAAGCTAATCACTTCGCACTAATGCCATCGAACCTTCGGTGGCATTTTCATTTATACCTCAGTTTATACCCAAAATAATTGGAGTTGCAGCGCGGCAACAAG
>NZ_JATABG010000638.1:0-930 GCF_036533755.1 Vibrio sp. M260118
ATGATGGAATCATCCCAGTTCAAAACTTCTTCAGCTTGGTTAATGATTTGAGCAATGTCAGCTCGACCAGAATTAAGCTCCAAGAAGAGATCTTAGCCGGCTGTTGGGAAGCTCTAAACTCAGGACGAGCAGATTTGTTGGTGTGTCCGAAAATGGAGATACTGCCGCAAGATGTCAAAGCAGAAGTCATCGGACATATGGAGATGATATGGGTTGCATCGAGTGAGCACTATATCCATAGACGTAGCGGGGTGTTTGACGAGCAGGCGCGCGAAAAGTATCGTGTTATCGCCATTGCCGATACCGCGCGAGAGCAACCGGCAATTAGTGTCAACATTACCCAGCGGCAACCACGCCTAACGGTGACAAATTTTGCTGCTAAGGTAGACGCACTTAAAAACGGGCTGGGGATTGGAACATTGCCCAAAGGCCTAGCAAGCGAACTGATAGCGAATGGAACACTTAAGCAGATTAGCGACACTAAGCCTCTGCCAATGGAAATCATTCTAGCGTGGAAGCGCAACAAGATTGGTGAAGCTAAATCTTGGTGTATCCAGTATTTGCTCAAGAACTTTAAAAACAATGCCAAGGTTTAGCCGCTATTCTACACTCGGTAAGATAGCAAAAGGGAGCAATGTGCTCCCTTCTATATTTTGAAACCTAGCCGTATTACAAGCCGCCTTGCTGCTGAGCTTGTTTTACTAAAGCCTGACGTTGAGTTTCTTCTTCATTAGCCACTTTATTTTCCGTATCTATTGAACGCTCCTGTTGTGGTGGAACGAATACAAAGTACTTATTAATAGTCATCGAAAGAACCTCTAGTTTGGTCGTAGTAACCTTCCCGGTTGAAAAATCACCGTATCGCCATCTTTTGATGGAGACTCCATGTATTAGGTTTCAAAAAATAAAGGATGTTAACTCAGTTAACAT
>NZ_JATABG010000639.1:0-928 GCF_036533755.1 Vibrio sp. M260118
CTGTTCTTGCAGTAGCAATTGCAGAGTGAACAATAAATTCAGGTCAAGGCGTGCAAGAGACTTCTTCATTACTAACATTACGTGATTGATTTGAAACTAATAGTATTAGAGTGATGCCGATTGCGCCACCAGCAACGAGTGCGAACAACAACATATTTACCGCAGAGACACCAAGCCACGCCATAAACCAGATATACAAAGCTGAACCGCACACCTGTGAGATACCGAGTACCGAACTCGCCAAACCCGCTTTCTTCGAGAATGGGCTTAGTGCTTGGCTCATCGCAACACCAAACCCCATTGAAAAACCCATGCTAATCAAAGCAAAACCAAACATGTAAAGGGTCGAGCTATCGCCATGCAAGTGAGCCGCAAGGATGACGATAGCCGACGTTAACGTAATAATTTGGGAGCCAAGTAATAAAGTGCCTTGTTTAAAATATGACAGTGCCAATGGAGCAGAAAACGATGTCGACATCCCGACCATAGCCAAAAGAGCCATGGCCGTTGAATATTCGCCTCGGCTGAAGTTTAAAAGTTCCATCACTATCATAGGCGAGGTGTTTACATAGGTTAAAATGGCGATTACCCCTAAAGACGTAAACGCAACGCGAGACAAGAAATAGCGATTAAACAGCGACTCGTGCGAGTCAGAAATGTGACTGCCTGAAAAATCGTGAGTCTGTTTTGATAGTGACTCTTGCAACACAAATGTCGCAATGATTAAAACCACTACCCCCATAGCCGCCATTGCACTAAACAGCACTGGCCAAGGGAACTTGAGCATAATCAGGTGACCAATCACAGGAGCTAGGACCGGAATCATACAAGTAATGCCATTAAGCATAGACAGCACCTTGGCCCGCTTTTGGTCGTCTAACGTGTCACGTAAAATGGCAAACGCCACCACATAGCAACAGCCCGCGCC
>NZ_JATABG010000640.1:0-916 GCF_036533755.1 Vibrio sp. M260118
GGGGCAATTTTACCAAAGTCTGAATCAAGTAACGTACCGTAAATCGGGAAGAAAGGGTTTGTAGGTATACCGTCATCTTGAAGGTAAGTTGCAAGTAATGTTAGCTCTGTCTTCTCTGAAATATCAATCTCAAGGCTAGGTGCTAGATAAATACAATCAGTCTCAGTGTGATCGAGTTCGCCATCAGTAGTTCGGAATTTACTGACTAATCTGTAACGAACTGAACCATAGTCGTTTGCATCACCAGAAACATCAATACCAACGGCTTTGTGATTGTTATTTCCAATTTCAATACGCAGTTCATTTCCTAGTGAAGAGGATGGCTTCTTTTGAACGGCGTTAACTATGCCGCCAGGCGCAGACTCACCAAATAAAATGGCAGAAGGTCCTTTGATGATCTCTACTGATTCCAAGCCATAAGGTTCTAATAACCAAGTGTAATAACCATCACGGAAAAGTCGGTTTCCATCAAGATAGGTAGCAGATTCAAAGCCACGAATACCAATCCAGTCTGTATCATTGTCAGCACCATAAGGTTGAGCTGTCACACCTGATGTATAACGTACCGCTTCATCAAGTTTTTGTGGCGCACGTTGGCGAAGTTCATCTTCGGTAATAACTGAGACTGACTTTGGTGTTTCCTTCGCTGGAGTTTGAACTTTCAGTGCCTGAGCCGTTACGGTAATCGTTTCCATTTGACTGGTGCTAGTTGACTCTTCAGCGTGAGCAAATGGCGCTTGGAGGAGTACCAACGAGCCCATCGTTAGTCCGTATTTAATAGAAAGAGCAAGCTTTCCCAATTTGATGTTATTCATGATTCTCTCGAGATTTTCTCGCCTCACTTCACAAACTAATGAAAAGCTAAACGATAATTACTATTATTTTGGTTTGGATTTTACGGTCATCACAAAGGACT
>NZ_JATABG010000641.1:0-914 GCF_036533755.1 Vibrio sp. M260118
CTCACCTCATTTTTAGAACTTGAATACGAAACGCATTATAAGAAGTTTTTGATGCCAACTATTCGCGGCCAAGAGACGGGTTCAAAAAAGCGTTATGCTGGTTTGATTGGTGAAGGCGAAAACGAAAAAATCATCTTCAAAGGGCTAGAGAGTGCGCGGACTGACTGGACTCCGCTTGCCCAAGAGTTTCAGCATACCCTTTATTCAATGGTGTTCCATGGCGATAACCCAAGTGAATTTGTTCGCGATTTCGTTGAAAGAACTCAAGCCGGAGAGTTCGATGACAAGCTCGTCTACCAGAAGCGCTTAAGAAGAAAGCTACACGAATACCAAAAGAACATTCCTCCTCAAGTTCGCGCTGCTCGACTAGCCGATAAGATCAATCAGCAGTTAGGTCGGCCTCTGCAATACCAAAATAAAGGACGAATCGAGTACGTGCTCACCGTATCGGGGCCAGAACCGAAAGAGTATCAAAAAAGCGCCATCGACTATCAACACTATATCGATAAACAGCTCAAACCGGTTGCTGAAGCCATTTTGCCCTTTATCGGTATCGAATTTTCAACCCTCAGTGAGCCGCAGCTTGGGCTGTTTTAAATTAACTGACTTGAAACGTAAGTAGTTGCTCTAAAGGCAAAGATTTCGAGTAATACCAACCCTGCACCTTAATATGTTGGCTGTTTGGAATATGAGCGAGTTGTTCCTTGGTTTCCACACCCTCAACGATCACTTCAAGTTCTAGCTGCTGGGCAATCGACAAGATTGAACCGAACACCTTGGCTCCTTTGTCCGAGTTCAATGCCAAAACAAAGGAGCGATCGACTTTAATACAGTCAATACTGAACTGGTTTAAGTAACTTAATGACGAGTAACCTGTCCCAGAATCATCAATGTGTATCTTGATGCCCAACTGC
>NZ_JATABG010000642.1:0-909 GCF_036533755.1 Vibrio sp. M260118
GCTCACTTCCAACTCTTGTACACTCCTACATCTCAATTGGAACAGCCGACAACACTTGATATGAAACTGGTATTTGGTCACCCGATGGAAAATGGCCACGTGATGGACATGGGCCAACCAGAAGAGTTTTTCGTTCAGTTCAAAGATAAAAAAACTGACCTACTAAAAGACATCAAACCAATCAAATGGAGTGGTCACGACAACAAAGCAGACGCTTACCAAGTTGAGTATAAAGTACGTCGTAACGGTGACTACATCTTCGGTTTAGTTCCTGCACCTTACTATGAAGGTGGTGAGGACATCTACATTCAACAAATCACTAAACGTGTCATCAACAAAGGTGCTCTACCTACAGGTTGGGAAACGCCTCTTGGCCTAAAAACTGAGATCGTACCTAAGAACAAGCCGTACCAAGTATTTGCAGGTAGCACGTTCACAGGTCAGCTGCTTTCTGAAGGTAAACCAGCTGCCGGCGTTGAGTGTGAGATCGAGTTCCTAAATACAGATATCGACACAAAAGCTAACGCATTTGGTAAAGACACTCATCGTGGTACACCAGCTTCTGCAATCGTTGCAATCACTGACGACCAGGGTATGTTTACCTTTGGTATCCCTACAGCAGGTAAATGGGGCTTTGCATGTCTAGGTTCTGGTCCTGATACTGAATACAAGGGCAAAGAGCTGTCTCAAGATGCTGTACTATGGATTGAAGCTCAAGACCTATAATGGCTTGATTCATGACAATACAGGTTTAACTCAAAGCTGGCTTGACGCCAGCTTTGTGCTTTTTATCTACTTTCACTTCCTCAGATTTGAGCAATGCTCTCAATGAACAAAAAGAACTAAACTCTAATAGTTGTTGCAGGTAATTAACCAGTTTGTTATTTAATGTGTAACAAAGAAAAACAA
>NZ_JATABG010000643.1:0-906 GCF_036533755.1 Vibrio sp. M260118
ATTAGCGATATGATTGCTACAAAATTATTTTTCATAAGTTCCCTTTAAAAAAGTATATTTCATTATTTCATTATTTCATTATTTCATTATTTCATTATTTCATTATGAAGATAAATAACTAACTTCATCAAGTTTTGTCTCATATTTATTGAATATTCGACCAGTATCCCCTGAACTGTTTATAATCACTTTTTATTGATTTAATGTAATAAGATCTGATTAGCTTCGAGCGTTATGTAAACTACCTCATTTTCATAGCGTCGTCTTGGGTAACGAGGATTTGATCATAAAGTAACTTTTTAACGAGAGTATCACTTGAATATCTGTCTAGGTTTCAATGTTCACATCCCATTAATAAGCAGGCAAGAATCGTTCTACAGTGTATCTATCTTGAACCTCATGCAAAGCGACAATATCCGAATTTAGTCGCTCTACGACCATTTGATAGTTAATTACAGGAGTGTTACTCATGCAAGCCGAAAGGAATTTTGGATTATATGTCGCAAGTCTCAATTTTTCGGTAGTGAGGTAAAAATAAAAAGCAAAGAAATAAATATCGCATAGTTACCAATTACCAAGTTGTTAGCTTCCTTGGAGGTAAATATATAACTTCGATTATTTTAATGAAGAAATTAACAGCTAAAAATAGATTAATATCTCATCATCTAAACCTTAGCAAACAATTTATTATTGATATTTTCTGAGGTGCAACACATATATAAATACCTTTTCTTTAAAGGTAACTTAGGAATGCTACGGGGCTTTGTTGCGTAATTCGATGGAACTAAATCAAGAAACTACGATCTGAGCGGCTACGCCCATCAATCGTCGTAGCCTCATGCCTAAACCTCGTTACAAAACAACTAACTGGAAGCAGTACAATAAATCCTTAATCAACCGTGGTTC
>NZ_JATABG010000644.1:0-902 GCF_036533755.1 Vibrio sp. M260118
AATCATGGTACTTTCCGCATAGCGCAGAGTGGTTTAACGTCAGGTTAAGTAGCTCATGGTAAAAGGCTCGAAGATCTTTTTCTGCTGTTGATAGTTGCCCGCCGTCAAAACATCCTTCATTCATCCAACGCTGATGAGCGGGTACGCCGACATAGTCGAAAATCGAAGTACGCGATGGTTGACCAAAGCCCGCCATTTCTGCGCCCGCTTCGCCTACCTCTTGACCGAAATAGATCATAGTTGGTGACGAGGACAAACACGCTGAAACTAACATCGCTGGCTTGCCTTTCTCGCCACTGCCAGCAAACTCTGGTGAGGCGACACGCTGCTCGTCATGGTTGTCGAGGAAGTGCAGCATGTGATGCTCAATATCGCGCAGTTGATACTCAATACGGCCAATCTCACTCGTGGAACCCTTATCTTGAATGACATCTTTGAGGGCATCATAAAGATCGACTTTATCGTACAGATAGTCCATTTTGCCTAGCTGAATATAGTCGCGGTACAGTTGTGGTTGGTAAACCTCTGCCATGAGAAATGCGTCTGGGTTGGCTTGCTTGATTGATGAGTTCATAAAACTCCAGAACTCAACCGGCACCATCTCTGCCATATCGTAGCGAAAGCCATCTACGCCTTGCTCAAGCCAATAGAGCGCGATGTCGCGAAATTTAATCCATGAATCAGGTATCTCTTTATCCAGCCAAAATTGGTAGTGTTCGGCTGCTGATTTAAAGCGATACTCTTCGGAAAGTGTTGCAAAGTCCTTGCCGCCATCGGGTCTTACGCCGTAGTTCACTTTGACTGTTTCATACCAGTCGTCATGATTTGGTTTGGCGAGTCGTGAACCATTGCCAGTCCATTTTGCTGGATATTCATGGTAGGGAGTGGCGAGATCTGGATGC
>NZ_JATABG010000645.1:0-891 GCF_036533755.1 Vibrio sp. M260118
TTTCGACCATTGTACTTATCCCTAGCTATGTTTCAACATAATATTCCATTTTTATTGTTAAATTTATCGTTACGCTAATTCGACTAAGATTCCACCCTTGCTGAATACTCATCCAGTTGGATAGCTTTAATCCCCCGCTTCAAAACAATATCCCATAAATTGTAGATATGTTTATATGAAATATAGTCTTCATTTATATGTGTCTATTCCATAAAACTCACGCTTTATAACAAGTCGCTTGTAATTGTAATCCAAATAAGGCGCTTTGATTGCCCAGTATTATCTAAACTGCTTTCTCTAACGCAGCAAGGATATGAAACCAGAACCAAATCAATATGTGCAATTATTAGTAGCCCATAAATACCAAGCTTATTAGTCGAGTCTATTTTTTAATATCTCGTCTCAAAATTTAAAAATTAAACAGTATTTCAGTAAATTTATGTCAAGCTGATTGTATTATTTATTTTAGCGGTTTATGATTCATACATCGGCAACTTATATATGAAGAGATGAATAAATGTCGGAACTAACAAAAACACTTTTGAACATTCGTAGTTTGCGTGCTTTTTCTCGCGAATTAACACTTGAACAATTGGAAGAAGCTTTAGATAAACTCACTACAGTGGTAAGCGAGCGTAAAGAAGCTGAAGAGGCGGAACGTGCAGCTGCGGCTGAGCAAGAAGCTAAATTAGCAGCAATTGCTGAGCAAATCACTAAAGATGGTATTGATGTTGAAGCATTAATTTCAGCTCTAGCTGGTGAAGCTAAAGGAACAAAACCAAAAGCTAAGCGTGCTCCTCGCCCTGCTAAATACAAATATGTAGATGCTTCCGGTGAAGAAAAAACTTGGACAGGCCAAGGCCGCACGCCTTCTGCAATCCAAGAGCAATT
>NZ_JATABG010000646.1:0-878 GCF_036533755.1 Vibrio sp. M260118
AGTTCAACCTGACCAACAACAACATCACGACCGTTGAATGGGTAACCTTTAAGGTCTTTCTCTACAAGTTCAGCCGCAGATAAGCCTTCGATGTTAGTTTTTGCAATCAGAAGATCTTTGATGAACGCATCTACATCAGCAACATCAGCGATCTTCGCTAGCTCTTCAACTGCATCTTTGTCTTTTTGCGTACAAGTCGGAGACGCAAAACCTACAGTGTCAGATAGGATAGCTGACATCATCAGTTTAGCGATTTGAGGGGTGATTTCATGACCTTCAATCTTGAACATGTTGAATAGTACTGTGTTAGTACAGCCAACAGGCCAGATCCAAGCTTCCATCGGGTTTACTGTCATCACATCGCCTAGACGGTGGTGGTCAACAATACCTAGGATTTCTGCGTCAGCCACATCGTCTGGTGCTTGAGCTAGATCTGAGTAGTCTACTAACCAGATTTTCTCACCTGCAACTGAAGTGCGTAGCTCTGGTACACCAGCACCCGCCACTTCCAAAATGTGTTGAGTTTCACGGTTAATTTCACCTTGGCGAATTGGCATAGCTTCAACGCCACGTGCTTTAAGTAGTTCAGTGGCTACTAGTGCGCTACAGATACTATCGCTATCAGGGTTCTTGTGACCTACTACTAGAATCATCTTTTTTCCTATCTGACTAAATTTCTTCCCAACGTGGGGCTATCACTCACGAGCCGCACATTTTACCGGAATTTGATGATTTGTCATCGGTTGGATAACGAATATTTCGTCATAAACCATGACAAATACGCCTTTCTGAGGCCATCTTATACTTAAGTCTAGCACCGTTCCGCTTAGGTTTCTTATAATTAAGACAGTCATGTTCGTTTGATCCATACTGCATTC
>NZ_JATABG010000647.1:0-861 GCF_036533755.1 Vibrio sp. M260118
TAGCTCAATAGGGCTTGTTTCTTGTGCTACCGCAAAGTAGTTATCCAATACTCGTTTGGCAAACAGTAGCTCTTTTAATGGAATATCACGGCCACTCTCAATTAGCTCTGGAGTTAGAATGTTACTTGAGCTCATGTTCTTTCCTTAAATCAAATGCATCAATCACTTGTCGCAGTCTAAATTATCAAAGCCACAAAGGGAATATCCTATTGAATGAATTTTTATGCAGTAGATTCGACTTTTCTCAATTCAGAATAGAGCACTAGCTACTGGTTAAGCAATTGGTTCAATAACGAAACGGTGTGAACTCAATTGACATGACAAGTTGAAGTGGCTCGAATAGTCTAGTTATCTAAGCCGAAGGGATTGAATAGATACTCTAATATACGCCCCATATCTATGAAATTGTTGAAGGAAAAGATGATGGGGCAGATGACTGAAATGGTAATATCAAGTTATCTTGGTTGGCTAATTGTTTTGATTTGTGCTTATCCTTTTTTGCTGGTTGGAGTCAGCATGTTCTTCTACAGTTCTCGCCGCATTAAAGCGCAGCGGTGGCTAAACTGGACCTGCTTATTGCTGGTACTATTTCTGTTCTATATGCATATGCAAACAGAAATTATCTACGGCAGAGAGCTTCTTGAAGCTTGGTATCGAGATCATCCTGAGGACAGGCCACAATAGTCACCTATGTGGCCTATTTACTGCCTTACAATGGCTTAGCTTCGAGCTGCTTTTTAACAAACCAGTAAGCGACGAGCAGCCAAGCTGCACTTTGTACCCATAGCTGGCTGAAGTTCCCTGCGACCGTCTCCCATGATGCACCCATCTGGTTCAGTGCTAAAAAGCCTTGAATAGCAG
>NZ_JATABG010000648.1:0-860 GCF_036533755.1 Vibrio sp. M260118
GCTAACGCCTTGTTAAGGGGTGAGCAACGCAATATAGAAGCCACCGCATACCGCCTTAAACACTAAAACCAACGCACACTAAAAATGCCACGCGTTGCGAATCCCTCTTGAACAATTTGTTAGCAGTTTAGTCGCAGTGCCCCTTGATGTTACCTACGAACATATTTGCCCCATTAAAAGCCCCAAAACCATTGATGGACTTTGTATATACAGCTTTTCCTGAATCTGGATATACAGCCCACGTTTCGATAGTCGATTCGCCACTATTGCTAACATCAGCGCAGATTAATGTAGCTGCACCAGCTTGAAAACAACTCATGTTATTTGGAGAGACGCTACTTTCATCACCTTTAAATTCAACAATGAATTTTTGAGATGAAATGCCATCTTTGCCTATTTCAAAACTTTCGATTTGACGTGTAGAAAAGCCTTTTAGGTCGCCAACAACATAGCAACTAGCTTGACTGGTAAATGATACTAACAAAAAAACAAAAGTGAGATACTTCATAACTTCTCCAAACTGCTAACGATGCGTTAAGGGGCTGTGCAACGCAAACCGCTATACCTCAACAAACAGCCCTAACCACGGAGTTCAACTTTGCTACAAAAATTGCCACGCGTTAGCAGTCCCGCTTGAACGCCTTTGTTAAGAAGAACTTAAATTGAAACAAGAGGCTCTGCAATGTGCACGGACGAACGATAAGGCACAGGTCACCCAATTGATGCTTAGACTCCGATAGACGAATGCCGCGAACAAACGGGCGAACAGACGTACTCCGAGGACTGCCAATAGCCGTGCGATGGTGGGTTGTTGCACAAACGCCGATCGGCTTATTGGCGCAAGCATCCTACTTAAACAG
>NZ_JATABG010000649.1:0-818 GCF_036533755.1 Vibrio sp. M260118
TTTAGTTAAGGCTATACCTCAAGGTAATCAAGTATGCCTTCTGCTGCTTTGCGGCCTTCATCAATAGCGGTGACAACAAGATCTGAGCCTCGAACTGCATCACCTCCGGCAAAGATTTTCTTGTTGCTGGTCTGATACATGAACTCTTGATCACTAGGTGCCTTTATCCGGCCCCATTGATCGAGATCGACACCATGTGGCTCTAACCAGCTCATTTGATGAGGTTGGAAACCAAACGCCATAATAACGGCATCGGCTTCCAAGACATGTTCACTGCCTTCGACAGGCTCTGGGCGGCGACGGCCTGCTTCATCAGGCTCACCTAACGCTGTTTTGACAACCTTAACCCCAGTGACTTGACCAGAGTTATCGACTTCTAGGCCAAGGGGTTGAAGGTTAAACATAAAGTTCACGCCCTCTTCCTTGGCATTCTTCACTTCGCGGCGTGAGCCCGGCATATTAGCTTCATCGCGGCGATAGGCACAGATAACATTCGCAGCACCTTGACGAATTGAAGTACGTACACAGTCCATTGCGGTGTCACCACCACCGAGTACAACGACTTTCTTACCCGCCATATCAATGAATGGATTTGAGTCCTTCAACTCCATGACCTTGTAGGTGTTGGAGATAAGGAAAGGCAGTGCATCATATACGCCTGGAGCATCTTCATTGTCTAATCCTGCGCGCATGTTCTTGTAGGTACCAACGCCAAGGAAGACAGCGTCATACTTATCGATTAGCTCCTGCATTTGGATGTCTTTCCCGACTTCAATGTTAAGTTGGAACTCGACACCCATTTCGCTGAACACGCGACG
>NZ_JATABG010000650.1:0-810 GCF_036533755.1 Vibrio sp. M260118
TTTGTGGTTCATGACTGGGGTGAAGTCGTAACAAGGTAGCCCTAGGGGAACCTGGGGCTGGATCACCTCCTTATACGATACGGATAGTTTGCTTCTGCTTTTTAAAGCGGAAACAAATAAGTCGCGATGAGTGTTCACACAGATTGATATGTTTATACACGTTAAGAGACGATACTGGGTCTGTAGCTCAGGTGGTTAGAGCGTTCGCCTGATAAGCGAGAGGTCGGTGGTTCAAGTCCACTCAGACCCACCAATTCTTTTTGGGATTGGCACACAGTATCAACACCTGATGGGGCTATAGCTCAGCTGGGAGAGCGCCTGCCTTGCACGCAGGAGGTCTGCGGTTCGATCCCGCATAGCTCCACCATCTTTAAGCACATTTGCTTAAGTGTTCTTAAAAATGGTTTTCATCAGAAAATCTAGCTCTTTAACAATTTGGAAAGCTGACGAATAACAACAATCCCCATCTCTTTGAGATGCGTTGTTATTCAATTAAAAGTTCTCAAATCCTAAAACTATGTTTTAGGTACCAACACACATTCAAGTGTTCTTGGAAATTTGAGTCCGGCAAAATCGTGTCTCCATCATGTTTAAAAAATTGGAGACAACTTTGGTTGCTTAGTTTGTTTTCACTTTTCAAAGTGAAAGTAAATGAGCCAAGAAGACCCTTTGGGGTTGTATGGTTAAGTGACTAAGCGTACACGGTGGATGCCTTGGCAGTCAGAGGCGATGAAAGACGTAGTAACTTGCGATAAGCCCAGATTAGGTAGTAACAACCATTTGAGTCTGGGATTTCTGAATGGGGAAACC
>NZ_JATABG010000651.1:0-807 GCF_036533755.1 Vibrio sp. M260118
CAATAAGTCTCGTGCTTATTTATTCTTTGCCGATTAATTTTAGGGATTAAGAATAAATACAATGAGCAGCAAGCCATTCTTTGAGCACCTTTTTAAGCACTCCCAGCAAGTAACACCGCTACTTCATGGCTCACTCACACCCTTAAATGAAATAAGCTCTAAATCGCCTTTCATTCATATTGACCGCTCAAGCTCAGAAAACATCCGGGAGCTTTACGAAAACTTTAAGTCCGCGCACCCAGAAGCAGGGCCCGCGTACTGTTTAACAAGGACGTGGGGAATGCTATGTTGGCAGCCTATCTACGTCGCGTTTATATCTATCTACGCTTGTGAAGGGTTACCAAAGCTCTCTGCCATGGGGCAACAGGTTCAACCTAACTTCATCAGTGGTTACCACTTTCACTCAGAAGAGCTCTACCAAGGTGCTCAAAAAGAATTGATCGAGCACGCAGGCACAGAGCTGAACACACTATTTGAGTACTTTCGCCAAGAGATGAGCTTATGGACTCGAATCCGTCCAGGATTTACTAATCATCTGTTTGCCGACGCCGTCCTTGGTTGCTTAATAAAACTCAGTCAATTTGCCCCTGACTTAACCGGCGAATACCTGCTCGACCAAGCTCATGAATGGCTAAAAGCATGTGATCTTCCAGAGAAATTAATGGCATCACTAAAATATGATCCAGAATCGAAACAACTTACTTTTGTCCGGACTAGTTGCTGCTTAGTCTACAAATGCGATGGCAAAAAGCTATGCGAAGACTGCCCAAGGCATCCAAATAACAAGCGCTAGCAAGCAACTTACCA
>NZ_JATABG010000652.1:0-803 GCF_036533755.1 Vibrio sp. M260118
CTCTAGATACCACAAGTTATGAATTATCCGCGAGGGAAATGCTATGAACATGCTGACATTCGATAAAACTGAAATCCAAAATCAAAATAAGCCATTTATCGCGGAAGCAGTGTTTGCGGTAGAAACGATCAACGCTAAGCAAACCAGCGAAAAACAGACAAGAGCGAAACAACTGCTTGATCGCTTGTTCCCGTTAGAGAGCGGTTCTCACAAGGACGTAACTGCATACGTCATTGACTACCGCCATGTTATGGCTTACTTCAAAGATGGCAGCCATAGCGGTCTAAAACATCCGAAGCACTTCGTTGCTTACATAGGTGAAAAAGAGCAACCAAGCTCAATCTTATTCAGAGATGGCACTGGTAGTCACGTAGAGGTAGCCTTCGCGAAACTAAAAGGCACGGGCTGCATTGAGCTAGTTTCAATCGACGACATTCAGCTAGAAACCTGCACCACTTTCCCACAAGAGCTGGACTGCATGGCGGCAATGCGTCACTGGATCAGCTTAGTAAAAGGTGATGAAAAAGGTAAGCCACGCGCATACACAGAAGAGAAAGAGTTCACGGCTAAAAATGGTGATGACTATTCATTGGAGTGTTGTTATACCATGTAGTAAACACCACTAGTAATACGAAAAAAGGATACCGAGTTGGTCTGTCTCTTATACACAAATCCTCGAACTCAGTTCGAGGATTTTTTTTGAACTCATTTCCAAGGCTGAGATCTGATCACTTAAGTAATATTGATTAGGTAGCTAATATGGAAAACTCAACACCAATGGAGTGGGCACAGGTACAATTTGG
>NZ_JATABG010000653.1:0-803 GCF_036533755.1 Vibrio sp. M260118
GTAATGTTTTAGCGATTTCTCAATCCATCGGTCGTAGTTTGTCGTATAGATAAGAGGAAAATTTGCTTTAGCAATGTATTCATGAACTTTGGAGTTTTCTAGCTTCACATCTCCCGAGTGCCACTGGGTGTCCATCCAGCTACGCAAGGGACCTATTCTTCCTTTTTCGATTCGATAATACTCGGCTAGCGCAAGATCATTTCCAAATGTTTTATATATGTCAGGATCATAGCCTAGTTCTACGGAGATATGGTTGATGAGCTCAGACCAAGAAGGAAGACCAAGATTCATTGATACTCCCGCACCAACGAATAAAATTACGTTCCCTTTTTTGTAGGCAGACAATAGCTGTTCCATTAATCTTTTCCTTGTTTCAAAAACTCTTTGAACTTGTCAAAAGCTAACTTTCTCATTGAAATTTCATTTTTTTTGTCACCCATTTCTGAAAACGTTAAGCTTTCTCCATCTGGGATAAAAATGCAGTCCCATTGAAAGCTACGGTCTCCCTTAGGTTCAGGGGCGATTGTTCCTCTTATCTCACCCTTAAAGGTATGTATTTTCATTGAGTCACAGTAACCAATAATTGTTTTTGCGATAACTTTAGTATTGTCCCCAGTACCAAATAAAGTAGAAAACTTATCAGCTTCAAGCTTATCCCAGAAAATCTGGGTTAAGCCGCCAGGAAACTCGTTTAAATTGTCAATGTATAAGCCAGTATGCTCCACGAAAACTGGGCGCCCTACAATTTTAAATGCCTTTAGTAGTTTGTCCTTAACTAGAAGATCAACGTCATCGGTTTGGAT
>NZ_JATABG010000654.1:0-786 GCF_036533755.1 Vibrio sp. M260118
GAAAAAGTTACGGTAATTAATGAGCCAATTAAAGTCGCACTAGAGCCGGATCGTAGCGTGTTTATTGAAGCGCATGAGCCTTTAACCCGTAGTGATGGCGTGAAAAAGCCGCTAGAGATGCCGATTGAACTAAGCTGGTGGTTAGAAGAGTTTGAGCAACCAGATACCAAAGCAAGAGCCGCAATACTAGCGCAAAATGGTGTTCCGGTCGAAATCGTCGCCGCGACGTTTTAATCGAGTCGTTTCCGTAAGGAATAAAAAAGGGTCTGCACTGCAGACCCTTTTTTAAGAAAGACGAAATTACTTAGTGTAATCAATAGTGGTTTCTAGAACCCAGTAAAATCAAGGATTTCACTGCTATTTCAATGCCTTACGAAATGCTCATTTAATCAATACCACTCAATGTTCCTCAATATCAATAAAAATTGTCGCCACTTTGTCGCCATTTTTGGGTAAGAAGTGGCTACAGACCTAATCTAGAAATAGGGTTTAATTCGGCTGCTTGAATCAGGTGATCGGGTGAGAAATGGGAATAGCGCATTGTCATCTTTATGTCGCTGTGACCAAGGATTTTTTGCAACACCAGAATGTTTCCGCCTGCTTCCATAAATCGACTGGCAAAGGTATGACGAAACACGTGTGTGTTTTGCCCCTCCGGTAAATCTGGAAATGTCTTGTTAACGATATACGCAATGCCGTGGAGACAGCATTTAAACAACTTATCCTTTTCGCCCGTTCGCTTAAACTCTATCAACTCGTTATAGAGTTTTTCGGTGATCGGCACAG
>NZ_JATABG010000655.1:0-782 GCF_036533755.1 Vibrio sp. M260118
TTGTCGTCGACTTTGATCTTACCAACATCATGAACAATACCGCCGATCGCCATCTGTTTGAGCGTTTCTTTAGGCATATTCAAATGCTTGCCGAACGTTACCATTAAAGTGGCGACGTTCACTGAATGTTCCAACAAATACTTATCTTTGTTTCGCAGTGCAGATACACAGTTCAAGGCGTCAGAATCGAGTAATACCGACTCAATCATGTCATCAGCGAGACTATCAAGCTCATCGACATTAATCGGCTTACCATCAAAAGTTTGGCTAAGGATTTTGTGCGCAAGCCCCTTAGCTTCGCTAATGATCTTCTCCGCTTTCTTCTGTTGAGAGAAACGACTCACTTTCTTGCGTTTAATAGGTTCAGGCTGTGGCTCCGGCTCTGCAGGCTCAGGTTTAGCCGGTTTTTCAACGACTGTTTTGACAGGTTTGATCACGCAGCCTTTCGCGGAAAGCGACTTATCCACCCACGCGAACTTGATACCATTCTTAACAAGCTGGTCAATCGCTTTTTCAGACGGCACCCTACCCGCATTGGCGAGATTAATACGCTTGCCATCTTCAATCGCAGTCACAAACATACCTACCCCAAGCGAGTCGATAGATATCTTTATGGATTTTTTTGGATCGTACTGCATCGGGTTAATTGCCACTTGTTATTATATTTTTTAATTCTTGCGGATTATAACTCTAATCTAGAGCGTTTACGCCATACCAACAAGCAAGTGCGCGCAAAACATGCAAAATATTGCTCATTTTATTAAATAGGTACTAGTTTTTAC
>NZ_JATABG010000656.1:0-781 GCF_036533755.1 Vibrio sp. M260118
ATATAGCTCTGCTAAATGTTCCCAGCGAGTTTCTTCTCTTTCTGCGTATTTCCCCCAAAGGTCAGAAGACAAGGACAGTCTCATCGAAACTCTAGATGCAATGCCCCCATGGGGAGGGTGCTGAGTATCAGGAAGAAACCCAGGCCCACGCAAGTAACAAAGCATGATAGCAAAGCCAAATCGGTTTTCTGATTTACGATGCTTGTTTATCAAACTGATATCTTGGTCGCTAAGGAAGCTGATCCGAGTCAAGATAATATCGTCATCAGGTATCACTAGCAGGTTTTCTTTTTCCTCGATACTCAATATTTGTCGTCTCGGCATAACATCTTCCTAACTTATTGGAGCTTGATAGAAAATACATGTACGAAACTGTTCGGTTTCGTACCCCTACCATATAATATGTACTAAACTATACCAAAGTAATTTCGTACACCCTTTGTAATTAGTACTCCCTTTTCGTACAGGAAAATGAACTATGTCACGTGTTTTTGCCTATTGTCGAGTGTCCACTTTAGAGCAAACGATAGAAAACCAACGGCAAGAAATTCAAGCCGCAGGATTCCATATAGAGAAACGCCGTATCATGGAAGAAAGCATCAGCGGCTCTGTTGCGGCAAATGAACGTCCTGAGTTTTCTCGATTACTCGATCGATTAGAACCAGGCGATGTGCTTGTTGTGACCAAATTAGATAGATTGGGGCGCAATGCTATGGACATCCGAAAAACTGTCGAGCATTTAGAAGAATTAGGTGTCCGTATTCATTGCTTGGCTTTAGGG
>NZ_JATABG010000657.1:0-776 GCF_036533755.1 Vibrio sp. M260118
AAGGTGAAATTGTTACCTTAATGGGCCCAAGTGGCTGTGGCAAATCAACCTTGCTTGATGTCATAGCTGGCCATTTATCATCAGAGTTTGACTACTCTGGTGCGATTACACTTAACGGCCAAGCCTTAAACACTCTCCCTGCCCATAAACGCCAGGTGGGGATATTGTTTCAAGATGATTTACTTTTCCCACATCTCACCGTTTGGGAGAACCTAGCTTTTGCCCTGCCCGATGCTATTAAAGGCTCAGCGCGTAAAGAACAAGCCCTAACAGCGCTAAAAAACATCTCTCTATCCAATTTGGCCGACTCCTTCCCTGATCAAATATCCGGCGGTCAGCGGGCGCGTATTGCCTTAAGCCGAATGCTGTTGGCTCAGCCTAAGCTTGCCTTACTCGATGAACCGTATAGTAAGTTAGACAAAGAACTGCGAACTCAATTTCGTAGTTGGGTCGTTGATCAGCTTAAGAAAGCAAATATCCCAGCTGTAATTGTTACTCACGATGAAGAAGATGTACCACAAGATAGCCGCTGTATAACATGGCCTTGGGAGAATCAACATGCTTGATCGCTTTAGCATTAAGATCATCCGTTGGCCGTTGGCTCAATCTGCCAAACTACTCGACAAGCTCGGTGTAACCGCTAATCAAACGACACTGTTTGGTTTTGGTTTGGGTTGCTTAGCTTTTCCTGCGTTGATCATGGAGCAATATACCTTAGCCTTGGTTTTTGTCGCCTTGAACCGGATATGTGATGGCCTAGATGGTGCACTGGCAAG
>NZ_JATABG010000658.1:0-769 GCF_036533755.1 Vibrio sp. M260118
ATAAGGGTTAAACAGTTTTTTGTCACCTTGGAATAAGATTTCAAGGTCGAGCTTGTTGTTGTAAGCCAACCATGTACCACGATCAGTCATAGTGTAGCCTTGCATTTCGTTAGCCATGTTAAGAGTTGGCCCCATACCTTGACCAACACTACGGTAGCCACCAAAGTTTGGTTCAATTTGAGTTTGCTCCCAAATACCTTTCTCTTTTTTATGTGTGCCGGAGTCATCGCCGCGGGAAACGAAGGTCGCATTATTGGTTGCGATATTTTTGAACGCTTGTGCGACATCTTTTTGCTGTTTGATCTTGGCAGGATCAGAGTGGGGCCCGACGATAACAAAATCGTTGTACATCAATTTACGAGGTAAAACGCCATAGCCGTTATCAACAAAAGCGGCTTCAGCTTTTGGGGCGTGAGTCATTACCAAATCAACATCGCCATTTTCACCCATTTTTAATGATTTGCCTGTACCCGCAGCGATAACGTCCACGCGGTATCCAGAATCTTTTTCAAATTCAGGCAGTAAGTAGTCTAGAAGGCCTGAGTGATAGGTACTGGTGGTCGTCGCTAGACGAATATGAGGGTCGTCTGCCGCAAACGCTGAACTGGCGACAAGGGAGATTGAGGCGGTTGCTAAAGTAAATGCTATTTTTTTCATCTTGTTATAATTCCATTTTAATCCATTTGGGCTAAACAAAGTGTTTTAAACAAACCTAAGCCGTTGACGGTTTTGTTATAAATCGCAATGCATAATAGCAATCTTAGTGCCA
>NZ_JATABG010000659.1:0-753 GCF_036533755.1 Vibrio sp. M260118
GTTGCTTATAGTCGTTTGTGGTTAGGAATGCACAGACCAGAAGATCTGGTTGGATCAATTTTGTTTGTTGGGTTGGTATATCTTCTCATCCCTAATCTGGATAAATGGACAGACAAGTTATTGAGCGAGCTCGGTGTTCCTGTGTTAGAAAAGCTAATTCAATCTAAGCACTAAGTATTTGCCCTGATGTGTTAACCAGCAGCTATATCAACCGAATTATTATATTGTTTAATGTCGAATCAAATCAGTTACTAGATTCTTGGTTTGCCTCTACATTTTTGTACGTGATAGCGGTAACTATTAAATTTGAACAAATGGTTGCGTTTAATCTTTATAGCATTTCGATCGCAGCCCTTTTAAATTAGGAATTTGAACAAGGATCTCTAAAGGCTTCCAAGGAGTGTTAAACTTCTACAGTTTAGAAGGGAAATTGTGAGAGAAATGCTTCTGTATCGTACCAATAAGTGGATAATAGCCATTGAAACATAAATTGGAATTGTCACAATGTCTGAAGACACAAAGAAAATATTCGAAACCACGGTAGGTATGAGTTTCATTGCTACTCGCATGTTTCAAAACTCGATTCAAAACAAAATTCATAAGCTTCGTGATGATGTAAATTTCGAGCAGATGCTTGTTCTTATGGAATTGGATTACGAAGATGGCCTACGACCGAGCGTGATCGCAGAGCGCTTGCATCGCAGCAAAGGCACGATGACTAGCTTGATTCGCCACGCAGAAAAGAATGAGCTG
>NZ_JATABG010000660.1:0-753 GCF_036533755.1 Vibrio sp. M260118
CCACTGTAATCGCGTCAAGGGCAATGGGAAGTTCTAAAAATTTGATTCCATTGGCTTTGCAAAGCTCGATTTCACTCGTTTTGATTGGGCGAGATGCGTTGGAGATATCAGTTCGACCACGACAGAATTTCCGAAACCCACCGCCAGTACCCGTTATACCGATGACAACTTGAGTCCGGCCTCTTTCTGCTAATGCATATTGCTGAGCTGACTGCTTGGTAATAGGGTAGACGGTGCTAGAACCTTCAATTTTAATCAAATCTTTTGCAACCACGTGACTAGCGGAAAACAGGCAAATTATCCAGCAGCAGTTCTTGAACAACGAAAATACGTGTCGATTCATGGGGTTTTTAAGTTCGATAAAGCAGAGCAAAGATTACAGTCGTTACGAAAATATAGGTTGTTTACTGATTGGAAACAATGGTGTGGCTGCGCGTGTCATCAAAATTTCATCAATGGTGGTTGCTCGGTATTTGTTTACGTGGATCTTCATAGTTTTGCAATAAAGCGGACCTATTTTAAGAGCAACGCACCAACATGCGCTTAGCGCAAACGAAGTATTCTCGACTACCATGAAACGCAAGTACCTATTTACATCTATCTTGGCTCTATTAGTGATCCTATCGACAACAGCGTTAGTCACTCAGGCTACCCATTTGCTCAGAGACAAATCCCCGTTGGCAGAAGCCGCTGCAGAAATCAAAGTGAACGGCACACTCGCGTATCTGTGGTTTGATGAAATAATGTCGGGAG
>NZ_JATABG010000661.1:0-747 GCF_036533755.1 Vibrio sp. M260118
CAACAGCAACAGCAACAGCAACAGCAACAGCAACAGCAACAGCAACAGCAACAAAATGGGTCACAGCAAGACCAAGGTCAACAACAAAATGACTCAGGTCAGTCACAATCCAGCAGCCAAGACAACGCTTCTCAAGAACAACAGTCTTCGCGGGAAGAACCATCATCTAACGAGCAGCAATCTAAGCAAAAATCTGACTCTGAATCTTCTCAACAGAAAAATCAATCGGCTCAGCAAGAGCAAGAGCTCGACTCTGGGCAGTCACAGAGAGAAGGCCAACAACAACCTGAGTCTGACGCTATTTCACAGCAAAATTTAGAGCGAGAATCGGGATCAAGCGAAGACCAAGCACAAGCAGTTGCAAGTGACAATCAACAGCCTATTGACCCAGAGCTTCGGAAGTTACAGCAGGTTGAGAATGCCCGAGATCCTAGCCGCCTAATCCGTGCTCAAATGATACTTCAAGCGCAGCAAAAACAGGCTCCACAAGATACAGGTAAGAAATGGTAATGAACAAGCTAAACTCATTGAATGTGGCTTTATTCTCTCTAGTTCTCACATTAATCAGCCCATTTGCACTGGCAACCTCGGTGGTCGCGACAGTAAGCAAAAACAGCGTGGTGAAGAATGAAGTCTTTCAACTGCGTATTGTCGTGGATAAAAAAGTCTCGTCTAATGCTTTGGATTTTAGCGCTCTAGAAAAAGACTTTTTCATGGGGCGACCTAGTTTTGGTAGCTCGGTAAACA
>NZ_JATABG010000662.1:0-747 GCF_036533755.1 Vibrio sp. M260118
AACTTGTTTCTTTTCTTTGTAGTAGTATGCCTGTATGAGGATCATACTGATTTTGTAAAGAAAAACTTAGTTTTTATATTGTATGCATCTGTACCTGTGGCCATCTTTCAATTTCTTACAGTTGACCATCAAGATGATATTACCGGTCTGTTTGGTCCAAAGAGTACTAGCTTATACAGCTTTTTAGTTGTTGTTTATGTTTCGACTATAGCCGCTGTTAACGGATTAGATAAAGTGAAATGGAATTGGTTATTATTTATACCTGTTTTTTTAAATGAAACTAAGATTACATTTTTGCTTTTTCCTATAACCCTTGTCTTACTTTTAGTGTTAGTTGGTAGGATAAGATTTTACCACTTGATATTATTTTCTATTATTGGTTTTTTCTCTTTAATTGCTCTTAACAATATATATATGAACCTTTATGGTTATGAGTTTTCCGACGTTTTTACATATGATTATTTGGACTCCTATCTTTTTGATTTTACTGATTTGCATAAAGATGTACCTCGCTTTTATCGTATATATGTTGCATACGGATATTTAGAAAACTCTGACTTTTTTCACTATGTTTTTGGGCATGGATTAGGCGCTGAGTATGTCGGCGATCAAGGTGGACGTCTAGGATCTGTAGCACAAGAGTTCAAATATACATTGTTAAATCAGGGAACAAGAATTCAATTATTCCAACTGCTGTTAGATTATGGTGTTTTAGGTACAGCTTTGTTTTTCTTGATCTTAGCTTGC
>NZ_JATABG010000663.1:0-737 GCF_036533755.1 Vibrio sp. M260118
GATTCCGGTAGTCGGCACCATTTCTCCGCTTATCTCTTTTTAGAGAACGAGAGTCATGGATTAAAAATTTGGAGGGGTTCCCGAGTGGCCAAAGGGATCAGACTGTAAATCTGCTGGCACTGCCTTCGATGGTTCGAATCCGTCCCCCTCCACCATATTCTTAAGGAAATAGCTCACAGAGTTACGTGTTGCGGGCATCGTATAATGGCTATTACCTCAGCCTTCCAAGCTGATGATGCGGGTTCGATTCCCGCTGCCCGCTCCACTCTAATTTGAGTGCTGATATAGCTCAGGTGGTAGAGCGCATCCTTGGTAAGGATGAGGTCGGCAGTTCGAGTCTGCCTATCAGCACCAGCTCTAAGCAATGTTTTCCTTTTGATACTTTCTCTTATCTAAACTAAGTTTAGTGATTGAGAGTAAATTTATTACCAATACTTTTTGGTTGCGTGGTCATCAAAGCCACCTAAATCCGTACCTAGAGGGACAACTCATGTCTAAAGAAAAATTTGAACGTACGAAACCGCACGTAAACGTTGGTACTATCGGCCACGTTGACCACGGTAAAACAACTCTAACTGCAGCTATCTGTACTACTCTTGCAAAAGTGTACGGTGGTGAAGCGAAAGACTTCGCATCTATCGATAACGCTCCAGAAGAGCGTGAGCGCGGTATCACAATCGCAACTTCTCACGTTGAGTACGACACTCCAACTCGTCACTACGCACACGTAGACTGTC
>NZ_JATABG010000664.1:0-734 GCF_036533755.1 Vibrio sp. M260118
GATTATCCCGTTTGGCCTCATCTATCGCCACCAATACCATAGTCGATATCTATCATTATCAATACCTTATTTTGCAGACTATTATTTTACTTAAAAGGTAAAACCTGATTTATAGCAAAAACTTAGCGCTCAGAAGGCGTAGGATGTTCTGCATTGAAACTGTATGCACCAAATAATAAGAGATCCTGTCATGAATGAATTAGTTCAACGTTTTCTGCGCTATGTCGAGTTCGATACTCAATCTAACCCTGCAAATTCACACTGTCCAAGTAGTTCAGGGCAGTTGACCTTTGCGCAATTTCTGAAACAAGAGCTTGAAGAACTAGGCCTACCTGACGTTTCACTTGACGACAATGGCTACTTAATGGCAAGACTCCCTAGTAACGTTAACTATCCGGTTCCTGCGATTGGGTTTATTGCTCATATGGATACTGCACCTGATGCTTCAGGCAAAAATGTTAAACCACAGATCATTGAAAATTATCAAGGTGGTGATATTGCGTTAGGTAAAGGCGACGAGGTACTTTCACCAATTCAGTACCCAGACTTACACGCTCTGCATGGTCACAACCTGATCACCACCGATGGGACAACACTACTTGGCGCTGACAATAAAGCAGGGATAGCAGAAATTATCTCCGCCATCTCTGAACTGATCAACAATCCCGAAATTCCACACGGTGACATTTGCATTGGCTTTACCCCTGACGAAGAAATTGGCCGTGGTGCAGACT
>NZ_JATABG010000665.1:0-727 GCF_036533755.1 Vibrio sp. M260118
GTGAAGTTTGGTCATCACGCCTACTCGCAGCTTTGCTTAATCTCAACGATTTACCAGCGGTAGCGCAAGACGCCCGAGCTTTCCTTCGTGCAGAGTCAGGCACACAGCCAGAAGTCGATGTTGGTGCATCTTACCCGCTAATCAAAGAAGTATTAGTGCAGCATGCGCACCATAGAGTCGTCATCACTGGCTTTATGGCGCAAGACAGCCAAGGTCACACGGTTCTGCTCGGTCGAAACGGTTCCGACTACTCTGCCACTGTTATCGGCGCACTCGCAGAAGCGACGCGAGTAACGATCTGGAGTGATGTAGCAGGTGTATATAGTGCTGACCCAAGGTTAGTATCAGACGCCTGCTTGCTGCCCTTACTACGTTTAGATGAAGCGAGTGAGCTTGCACGCCTAGCCGCTCCGGTTTTACACAGCCGAACCCTTCAACCTGTGGCACAAAGCGCAATGGACTTGCACCTTCGCTGTAGTTACCAACCCGAATCAGGCTCAACACGTATTGAACGCGTTCTCGCTTCAGGGCGTGGTGCAAAAATCATTTCCTCATTGGATGAAGTACTACTCATTCAACTTAACTTCACCTCGGCTCATGACTTCAATCGAATTGAGAACGAAGTGTTAGCGAGACTGAAAAGAGCCCAGCTTGAGCCTCTAACTTACGAAGCGCAAGCAGACCAACACCGCATCCGTCTTGCCTATACTAGTGAGATCGTTGGAGG
>NZ_JATABG010000666.1:0-721 GCF_036533755.1 Vibrio sp. M260118
GCACCGTTGTTAAGAACTTTACACTGAACTTCAGTTTCAGTAGTAGCGATAACTTCCATTTCGATTAGGCCGTCATCGACTAGGATAGTGTTGCCTTCAGAAAGGTCTTTTGCGAAACCTGCGTAAGTTACAGCAACAGTTTCTTTGTTACCAACTACTGAAGTGTCAGTAGTGAAAGTGAACTCTTGACCAGCGACTAGATCAACGTCATTGCCGCCTTCTAGTTTGATAGTACGAATTTCAGGACCTTTAGTATCAAGAAGGATAGCGAGTTGCTTGCCTACTTTATCCATTACTTCACGGAAGTTCGCGATACGAGTGCCGTGTTCTGCGTAGTCACCGTGAGAGAAGTTCAGGCGCATTACGTTCATGCCTGCATTTACTAGCTCAGTTAGCTTCTCTACAGATTCAGTTTTAGGGCCAATCGTACATACGATTTTGGTCTTTTTCATGGAAGATATTCTCCGGTCAATATAGTTACAATTTGAAAGTCGGTTATTGGTCTGAAACCAGGGCCATTAAATAAGCATTTTGTGCCTGCTTATGCTTCATGATTTTGATAAATCATTCAGGCTTCAGAACTGAAAGTCTTTCACGTAGTTTAGTCATTTTATGACCAACTTAGTGTCATAATTAGCCGTATTTTTGTGACAGCACTAGGATATAGTGGGTGTATTGCAAAAAAATAACGGTCAATTCTGTAATTTTTTTTCTTTTAGGG
>NZ_JATABG010000667.1:0-720 GCF_036533755.1 Vibrio sp. M260118
GCCGGTTGGAACTGCCAAATTAGTGCCGGAAACCTCTTCAAAGCTCTAGGGTTAGAAGAGTCTGGATTTACCATCGTTGATCCTGGTTCAAGTGCTGGTCTATCTGGTTCAATTGCAAAAGCGTACGAACGCGAACAAGCTTGGTTTGGTTACTACTGGGCACCAACAGCCGTGCTGGGTAAATACAAAATGGTCAAAGTGGACTTTGGCAGTGGCGTCAACCTAGATGAATTTGTCAGCTGTACCGCTCAACCTGAGTGTGAGTCTCCGAAACCAACTATGTATCCGCCTTCTCCGGTACATACTATTACCACCGAAGAGTTTGCGAGTCGCGCTCCACAAGCATACGACTACTTCACTAAGCGTGGCTTTACTAACGCCGATATGAACCAACTGCTCGCTTGGATGGAAGACAACCAAGCGGACGGTGAAGAGGCGATGTTCCACTTCCTTGAAGAGTACCCACAAATTTGGCAAGCATGGGTACCACAAGATGTTGCTGACAAGGTTAAGCAAGCCCTTTGATACCAAAGGGGGCAAACCCGAAAAATCTAAATAGCGCATGACGCGCTATACCCAAAATAATTGAAGTTGCAGCGCGGCAACAAGATAATTCAGCCCTATTAGCATAGGTCTTCTATGTAATTAGGGCGGCCGGCGTTCCGGTGAATTAGCGCAGTTAACAAAGCTGCAGCTTCAAGAATAAAGGGTATATACTTT
>NZ_JATABG010000668.1:0-716 GCF_036533755.1 Vibrio sp. M260118
AACATGGATATCGGGCAGAACATCGTTTACGCAATCGGCGCGGCTGCGATCTTGTACTTCATCTCACTGATGTTTAAGTCAGGCAAATCAGATGCACTTAAGATGGGTACAATTCTTATCATGACCGTTCTGACCACCTGCTTCTTTGTTTACTATGGCCAAATGATGACGTCCATGACCATGGTAACCATCAATACCATGCGTGGCGATCTGTTCAACCTCATCCCAATTGCTCCTGAAGCATCAATGGCAATGAACCCACTATGGTGTATCGTTGCTGGCCCAGTGATCGCAATGACCTTCTCTTCGCTAGAGAAAAAAGGCATCAACTTCTCTACCGCAACTAAGATTGGTTTCGCGTTTATTTTCACTGCCATCGCATTTGGTATCTTAACCATGGCGGTAATGAACGTAGGTGAAGATGTGGTAATTCGTCCTGAAGTGTTCTTAGCTATTCACTTCTTCCAAGCATTTGCGGAAGTAATTGTCGGTAGCCTTGTGGTTGCGTTTATCCTATCTGTAGCACCTAAGCACATCGAAGGTTTCTCGGTGTCATTGTTCTCTGTTGCAATGGCACTAAGCGGCATTGTTGGTGCGGTGTTCTCAACATCAATTGCTCTCGAGAAAGGTCAGGAGATCACCCAAGAAATCGTACAAAACGTTTATGGCGATTACTTCCAACTGCTGACGGTTTTGGCAGTGGTAATGGTTGGTAT
>NZ_JATABG010000669.1:0-712 GCF_036533755.1 Vibrio sp. M260118
TCGTCTAGAGGCCTAGGACACCGCCCTTTCACGGCGGTAACAGGGGTTCGACTCCCCTACGGGATACCATTGGGTCGTTAGCTCAGTTGGTAGAGCAGTTGACTTTTAATCAATTGGTCGCAGGTTCGAATCCTGCACGACCCACCATTCTCTCCACGAGAATGAAAAAATAATGTGGGCGATTAGCTCAGTTGGGAGAGCACCTGCCTTACAAGCAGGGGGTCACTGGTTCGAGCCCGGTATCGCCCACCATTCTCTAAATGTTTTTGGATTTAAAGTTCCAAACCACTTCAGTAAAGCGTACGTGGTTGGAGTTTTCGACCGTCTAAGAATCTTTAGAAAATGCTTTCTTCGGAAAACATGCTCTTTAACAATTTGGAAAGCTGACGAATAACAACAATCCCCATCTCTATGAGATGCGTTGTTATTCAATTAAAAGTTCTCAAATCCTAATTCTATGAATTAGGTACCAACACACATTCAAGTGTTCTTGGAAATTTGAGTCCGGCAAAATCGTGTCTGCACATGTATAAAAATGCAGACAACTTTGGTTGTTTGACTGTAAGACCCTTTGGGGTTGTATGGTTAAGTGACTAAGCGTACACGGTGGATGCCTTGGCAGTCAGAGGCGATGAAAGACGTAGTAACTTGCGATAAGCCCAGATTAGGTAGTAACAACCATTTGAGTCTGGGATTTCTGAATGGGGAAACC
>NZ_JATABG010000670.1:0-712 GCF_036533755.1 Vibrio sp. M260118
CCAGGTACTAACTCTCTAATTTCACCATTGATGTCGATGACTACCGTCGTATTCGCCAACATGAACGGAGCTATACTTTTCGCATTCATAATCAGGGTCCCAAATTTGAGGTATTCCTAATTCAGCAAAAGTGCTGCGGACAAAACTTTTGCATACTCCCACACCTTATAAAGCTAGCCCTGCCCTTAATGACAATCTAGTAAATAGCAAAAAAGTCCATACGAAAGTTAATAAGTTACTAATTAATCAACAACTCAATTCAGCACAAACATTCTCACTTTTGCATTTCCTCAACTAAGCTTTGATCACCTCATTTAGGGGGATTTGACTCCTACAGAACATGGACTAATGACTTGGCAGATATTAAGGAGGCCACCTTGAAACTGAAAAAGTCACTCATAGCAAGCTGCATAGTGCTGGCAAGTTTTACCGCTTGCGGACAAACTTTGGAGCAAGCTGTCGCCATCACTCTTGCGACCAATCCAGAGTTGAAAAGCACTTACAACGAATTTAAAAGCGCTGTAAAACAAGCAGATGCTGCAACCGGAGCTTATTTACCGAGCTTAGATTTGGACGCAGGTATAGGTTACGAAGGTATTGACCCTGCCGCTGCTGGTAGAGAAGAAACCGATCTCACGCGAAAAGAAGCCACCTTAAGTCTTACTCAACTATTGTGGGACGGCAACGCAACCCTTAATGATATGGATAGAAC
>NZ_JATABG010000671.1:0-708 GCF_036533755.1 Vibrio sp. M260118
GAATAATATTCCCAACACTATTAGCCGTTCTTGGTTGATAACTCAAGTAAAAAAGCACAAAGCTAAACTGATTCTGGCTAATTTTATTGCGCTTGTAGCCACATTAATCAGTGTCCCTATCCCGTTATTGATGCCGCTGATGGTCGATGAAGTGCTATTGAATCAACCTGGAAGTGGGTTAGCAGCCATGAACGCATTACTCCCCACATCAATGCAAACCCCAACTGGGTATATTGCTCTTACTTTGCTTTTAGTTATCGTGATGCGAAGTGCCAGTCAAATATTAGGTATTCTCCAAAGCCGTCAGTTTACGCTTGTCTCAAAGACCATCACCTTCCAGATGCGCAGTAAAATGATCGATAAGCTTGGTCGAATCAGTATTCGTCAGTACGAAACGCGTGGTAGTGGCGGTATTAACGCCCATTTGATTACCGATGTCGAAACTATCGATCAGTTTATCGGCTCCACACTGAGTAAATTTCTAATCAGTTTACTCACGGTGATCGGTACTGCAGGCGTACTGCTTTGGTTAGATTGGCGCTTGGGCCTATTTATATTGCTAGTAAACCCGGTCGTCATCTACTTCTCGCGCAAACTAGGTAGTAAGGTCAAGCATCTTAAAAAGCGCGAGAACCAATCTTTTGAACGTTTCCAAAACCGCTTGGTAGAGACCTTAGATGGAATCTATCAGTTGCGTGCGGCTAACAG
>NZ_JATABG010000672.1:0-697 GCF_036533755.1 Vibrio sp. M260118
ATAATCCAGTTTATCAACACAAGTCGCTCTACTATATGAGTGGATTAACCGAAGGAACGGAAACCATCGGCTGCTTTGTTTTGTTTTGTTTATTCCCGCAGCATTTCGCGCTTATCGCCTTTATATTTGGCACTGCCTGCTGGTTCACCACTTTTACCCGCATCTACTCTGGTTTCCACACCCTAAAAGCGCAAGATAGCTAAACGAAAGAAGCGCCACTAACGGCGCTTCTTAAATCAATTAACGAAACCTAAGCACTTTTAACGATGCTTCAGGATCGCTGTCCTCGAACTCTGGCGGATTATCAAGGCGCTCAACAAAACTTAACGCAGGCGCTTCCTCATGCATACTATCAATTAGGAACTGACTGGTCACCTTAGGCGAGTTAACACACGCAATCACTTCTCCGCCCTCTGACAAAAGCTCAGGAAGCTTCCTTAAGATACGTTTGTAGTCTTTGGTCAGAGCAAAGCTGCCTTTCTGAAATGATGGCGGATCAATAATAACGAGATCATAGCTACCCATCTTTTTGATTTTTCCCCAAGAACGGAAAATATCATAACCCAAGAATTTCACTTGGTTAGTATTGTGTCCGTTTAGCTTGTGATTCTCTCGACCTTTCGATAATGACGAACGCGACATATCAACATTAACAACCTGATCCGCACCACCGTCAATGGCAGCAACCGAGAAGCCA
>NZ_JATABG010000673.1:0-696 GCF_036533755.1 Vibrio sp. M260118
GAGAAATAGTCGGGGCAAAAACTTGCTCGGCACACTGCCAATTTTTGGTAAGAGAGAGGGTAAGCTACATTATCTAATTTATTTTGTTAACTCATCGTGGGGGAAAAGTCCCACGCTGCAGGCACGCTACACGCCAAGTGAAACATTGAAAATGGAGAACTTACGAATCGAGAATGGGGGGAAAGATTAGCACCCAAACTCAAAGAGTCTGAGTGTACTGAGAAATCTATGCTTCAGAAACTACGCTCACACAGGCTAGGCTGATGTCTTGGTCTATGTAGGCCATGCCGAGTTTATTGAGGTAGTCCATTCTGTCGGCGTTGCGAAGGTCAATGTCTGGGCCTTCAACGTTGTTGTCTTGGTAGATTTGCGCGACGTGTGCCATGAACTGTTCACCGATACTCATCATCAATAGGCTCATTGCGCCGACATCGGGTTTGACTTTTTCGCGCTGTTCCTCCGATAAGTTAACTGCCAAAACGATCGGCTCCTCATCACCCTCAAAACGCACGCTACGTTCACGAACGGTTTGCTGCGCCCAGTAGTAGGCAAGCTCTTTACTTTGAGTAAGGAAAACAGGCTCCACTGACTCAGTGTAGTTGTTGCCAATAGTGGTCATGGTGGCCTTTGCCGCTTGATTGAGGGCTTTGTCCCCAGAGCGTTTTAGACCTTGGCCTTGGATAGAAGTAAGTAGGG
>NZ_JATABG010000674.1:0-696 GCF_036533755.1 Vibrio sp. M260118
TAAGTAACCAGTCTTGAACAACTAATCCCGTGTCATTCAAAATACTCAGAAGTTCAGCTTTTAGTGAAGCCATCTCCTGTTTAGAACTTAAACGGTCAACCTCGATATGGAAAAGTGATTGCAGCGCACCTTCTCCATCATTGATTGACGTTATCTCGCCTTTTGCCGAACGACCAATTTGCGTTGGGCCATGTAACATTAAGTGTGATGAAAGATCCAAACGGCTCAGTGCCATTTTGGTTGAATCGACCAAGAACGGTCCATCTGGCACGACGATTTCGACGATAGTGTGAGTCGATTGCCAGCCTTGGCGACTTACTGTTGGATTGAATACTCGAACAGAAATATCATCGGCTTTTTTCTCGTTGATATGATGCCATAGGGACACGACAGCACCGTATAAATCCGACTCGTTGCGTTCAACTAAATCGTCTTGAGAAATGTTGCTAAATAAATGTTGAGCAAGTTGAGTGACTAGGGGTTGATGAGCAAGCTCGAGTTTGTCTTGAATAAGCCGATAGACTTTTTCAAGCAGAACCGGCATCAGTGTTTCACGCGCGGTCATAATCACACTCCACAATTAGAATTGTATGTTTTTGGGGGTTATTGTAAGCATAGTGCTTTAACACGGGTAACGCCGTTTTATTGTAAAAGCTTTATTGATAAATAGTTAATTCTTTTGGGAGTGGTAAGAGG
>NZ_JATABG010000675.1:0-691 GCF_036533755.1 Vibrio sp. M260118
GGCCAAGGCAATAGCCGTTAAAACAGGCCGTATATATGGTAGTTAACCTGCGCTTTTAATCATGCTACTGACTTGCAAAACTGGGGGAGACCATATAAGTGAGCAACGCAACCATGAAACCCAACCATACCACCATAGTCACAAAACCCAACGATGGAATGAAAAATGCCATGCGTTGGGAATCTGTCTTAAACGCTTTGTATGTTTACCTTTCGCACAAATCGCACGATTTAATTATATTGACCATTTTGTGCGACAAACTATAATCTTACTGTAATTCCAAATTCGGAGATTGAGTATGCACACACTAACAGCAAATGATGCAAAGCGTAACTTTGGTGAGCTACTGCTAAGCGCCCAACGTGAGCCAGTAAAGATTAGCAAAAACAGTAAAGACGCCGTAGTGGTAATGTCTATCAAAGACTATGAAGAACTAGAGGCAATGAAAACTGATTACCTTAAACATTGTTTCGAGTCAGCTAAACAAGACTTAGCACAAGGCAATGTAGTTGATGGTGAAGATTTCCTAAGCGCCTTGTAACCCACTATGCAAAAGAATAAATACAAACTAAGTAAATTGGCTCAGGCTCATTTACGAAAAATCAAAAGCTATACCGTCAACAACTTTTCTGAAATGCAGTGGAACAACTATAAAGATACATTGCTAACTGGGTTTCAAATGCTTGCCGAT
>NZ_JATABG010000676.1:0-691 GCF_036533755.1 Vibrio sp. M260118
GTTTCAATAAATGCCATAAACAGAATTTTGTCGAGTATCCACATTGATAAATGTCGCCTGAGCCATAAAAAAAGAGCCGCGATTGCGACTCTTTTTCCATGTTTTCTAGATTTAAATAACGCCTAATTCTCGTAGTCTTTCCATCAGGTAGCTATCTGCAGTATGGCGCTCCGACAACACGACTTCAGGTTTCGGGTGTAAGAACAGCGGCAGAGAAATACGAGACTGCTCTTGTCTCTCACCTGTTGGGTTGATAACTCGGTGCGTTGTTGAAGGGAAATAGCCGCCCGAGGCCTCTTGCAACATGTCACCAATGTTTATAATTAAGTTGCCAAAGTCACATGGGACATCAAGCCAATCACCCTGTTTCGATAACACTTGCAAGCCTGGTTCATTTGCTGCAGGTAACACCGTCAATAAGTTTATGTCTTCATGTGCCGCTGCACGTATTGCCCCTGACTCTTCGTTACCCGTCATTGGTGGGTAGTGTAGGATTCGAAGCAGTGTTTTATTGCTGCCGTTGATCATTTCAGACAAAGCGACAGAAAACTTAGCTTGGACCTCTGCTGGAGCATGAGCTTCTACCCAGCCTAACAGCTCCTCGGCGAACTCATTCGCACGCTGATAGTAATCCAATATTTGCTGTTTTAGTTCCTCAGGCATCTGGCCCCAAGGATATGCGTGGAAATAC
>NZ_JATABG010000677.1:0-684 GCF_036533755.1 Vibrio sp. M260118
GTCATAGGCGCAGATAAAACTGCCGAAGTTCAGCACCTAGTTAAGCTGCTCGCCTTTCTTCAAGAGAATGGTATTCAAGCAACGCAACTGCTCACGGAAGAATCAAAATAATCGAGTTCAATATGTTTAAAAAAGTCCTAATTAACACCATTACAGCTCTCTCAGTATCACTTGTCGCCTGTTCATCATTAGCCAATGAGCGAATTGTTAGCGCAGGAAGTGCGGTCACCGAATTGCTCATCGCTCTAAATCAGCAGGACAAGCTCGTTGCTGTTGATGTGACCAGTGAACTTCCAGCGTCACTCGAGCTACCTAAAATCGGTTATCATCGCCGCCTATCAGCCGAGGGGTTACTCGCACTTGATCCCAATCGTCTAATTGGCTCCGATGAAATGGGACCGGAAACCGCTCTTAGTCAACTCCGCTCAGCCGGTGTTGAAGTTGATGTCGTCAATACTAAGCCAACCCCACAAGGGCTGCTTGAGCGTATTGATGAAATCGCCGCACTGACAAAATCACAGCAACATGCAGACGCGCTGAAACAACAGGTAGCGGAGCAAATTGCAAGTTTAGAGAAAAACAGAGCAGCACAAAATACAGCGAAGAAGGTACTGTTCTTGCTCATTCACGAAGGGCGACCTGCGAACGTTGCAGGCAGTGACACCACTCCAAATGCAATTATCG
>NZ_JATABG010000678.1:0-683 GCF_036533755.1 Vibrio sp. M260118
CGCTAAAACATTACGGTAAAGAATTTATAAAAATTGCGTCTGTATCTGATATGACTGAGATAAGAAAAGACCAAACACAAGTCATTAAATTTCATGGAGATTTTGATGATGATGAGTCAATAGTCCTCGATGAATCAAGTTACTTTGAGCGACTAGAATTCGAATCGCCTTTAGATCTAAAACTTAGAGCTGATGTACTTGGAAAAACTGTTCTTTTCATTGGTTATAGTCTATCTGATATCAACATAAGGCTTCTATTCTATAAATTATCAAAACTGTGGAAAGGTAATTACTGTGGAGGAGCCCAGCCTAAGTCTTATGTGTTTTCCCCACGTCCAAACCCTGTGCAGGAAGCAGTTCTCGAGCAATGGGGGATCAATATGATTAATTCAGAAATTGATCACCCTGGTAAAGCACTTGAAGAGTTCTTAAAGCAATTTATATAACGTTCTAGACTCCTTAAAATTAACTCTAGGACCATCATCATAAGTTTGACGCGAAAAAACACAAAACTTAACCACTTTTGGTTAGATAAGGATATCGAGCTATGAGCAAATCAAATAGTGAACCTAAACGATATTTTCGAAGGAACCGTCACCGTCAGCAAACGCGAAATAACTCAACTAATGCTTTAGAAAGCTTACTATTAGAAAGCCGAGATATTCGGTTAGAAGTAAAAGAGC
>NZ_JATABG010000679.1:0-672 GCF_036533755.1 Vibrio sp. M260118
GGGCAAGATATCTCTTTTGGCGTGAGTCCTAAATACCAGCAACTGCGAACCTACAAACAAAACTTGTCTGTTGAAGACTTTGACTTAAGTGACTACGACAGAAGTAAGACGACTAAGAATACCTTCAATATGGACTTTGGCGCAGTCTGGTTGGTTGATGACTACCGCATCGGTGTAGCGGTAAAAGATTTATTCTCTAAAAAGATTGATACTTTAGATGTCGGTGGCGTTAGTACTTATGGCCTTAACACTCAAATAACCGTGTCAGGGGCGTATGCGCATGAATTCTTCACGGCCACTATCGATTGGGACCTTACTAAGCAAAAACGTTTTGTTGAACTGGCCGATGACACTCAGTTCTTACGGTTAGGTGTAGAGGGTAATGCGTTTGGCTGGGCACAGCTAAGAGCTGGGTATCAATTTGACACAGAAGATACCTTAGATGATGTCATTACCGCTGGTATTGGCATTAGCCCGGGTGATCTGGTTAGCTTTGACCTGGCAGCCAGCTATGCGGGAAGCAATCAATATGGCGTGTCTGGTAATTTGTCTTTTACGTTCTAACAGCCATTAGGCATAATGTGCAAGGCCGCGAAATATCAAGATTTAAATCATCACGGCTTGCATATTCGAGGGGAGTAAATGAAACTCGAATATAACAATAATATGCTC
>NZ_JATABG010000680.1:0-667 GCF_036533755.1 Vibrio sp. M260118
TGTCGCTCTTCAATCGCTTGCCTTCGTTCTTGAACTCTCGCAGTTTCACACTCCAATAGTAAGCGTTGATTGTCCGTGATTCGTTCCTCCTCTTTCAAGATAACGCTGTCACAAAACTCACTTTGACGACTCAAAGTATTATCAACATCCGACTGATCAAGGATGTATTTCTGACTTACTAACCATTTTGCATGACGCTCTATGGTCATTTGAGTGATTTTAAGTGCTAGTGCTGTCGCTTCTTCGTTATATCTTTTATTTGCCGTGAGTAAACTTTGCATAAACAAGATCACTTTATCGTACCAATGCCCGTCATCCCGATGGATCACCAATCAAGTATATTTAACTATAGTTGCTGATCACTAAAGCGGCACCCCAGTATCACGACGTGATGGAAAAATCGTTGATAACTAGGTTTAAAGTATCTAGAAACGTTGTATGGAAAGAAACTTGCGGTGCAAACTCAAGACCCTCCAATGTCACATTGACACCGGAGGATGTCTAAATATTCAAACAGGCGTTAACCAGAATGTTTTTTACCTTTGCTGCGAAAGCCTTGATGAGGAAAAACGTTACGAATTCGCTGTTGAACTTTCTTTGGCACTTGCTTGGACATAACGAGTTTTGTTCCTGTACGCTGCTGATACACTTTTAACTCTCCACTAAA
>NZ_JATABG010000681.1:0-665 GCF_036533755.1 Vibrio sp. M260118
CAGATAGGTGAACTTCCCTAGTACCTGTATGTAGAACGATGTTTTTAACATTGTCGGCGTTCAAGCCCGCGCCTGCCATAATCGAGATTCTGCCGTTAGCAAGTTCAACCATCTCTCTAAGCACCTCTTTTCCTTGGTCAGCATTGGCTGCTAAACCAGAAGTGAGGACGCGTTCACAGCCTAGTGAAATTGCGCCTTCAATCGCTTGTTGCCAGTCACTGCTTTGGTCAATGGCTCGATGGAAGGTGATACCTAAACCATACAATTTGGCTCTGTCAGCAAGTTGCTGAGCCTGCGCCATATTGACTTTGCCATCAGTGTTTAACACGCCAAAAACGACACCTTGCAGGCCTGCTTGTGCGGCAGACTCTATGTCTAACAACATCGAATCAATTTCATCTTGATCATATAAGAAGTCACCTTGCCTTGGTCTTATCATTGCATAGACAGGGATGGGGGAGATCTGCGCAGCTTTGTTCATAAACCCATAGCTCGGGGTTAAGCCGCCAAGTGCTAGAGAAGAACAGAGCTCAATACGGGTTGCCCCACCATTTACGGCGTTATGTAGAGACTCTAGGTTATCGATACAAACTTCAACGTGATACTTCATTGGATAAGCTCAATAAGGAGATGAAATATGTATTTTAGCAGTAGAGGAATAAGAT
>NZ_JATABG010000682.1:0-658 GCF_036533755.1 Vibrio sp. M260118
GGCATCCACCGTGTACGCTTAGTCACTTAACCATACAACCCCAAAGGGTCTTCTTGGCTCATTTACTTTCACTTTGAAAAGTGAAAACAAACTAAGCAACCAAAGTTGTCTGCATTTTTATACATGTGCAGACACGATTTTGCCGGACTCAAATATGAATAAGCTTCTAGAGACTAGTATCTAGTTCCTAGAGTTCTTATTCCCAAAAACACTTGAATGTGTGTTGGTACCTAAATCATCTCTTTATATAAAAGGAATCATCTAGGATTTGAGAACTTTTAATTGAATAACAACACATCTCTAAGAGATGGGGATGTTGTTATTCGTCAGCTTTCCAAATTGTTAAAGAGCAAATCACCTCAATGAGGTAACCATTTTTAAAAGCACTTAGAGAAGTACGCTTAAGGATGGTATCCCGTAGGGGAGTCGAACCCCTGTTACCGCCGTGAAAGGGCGGTGTCCTAGGCCTCTAGACGAACGGGACACTAAGGAGGGCTCTAATAAAGACGTATCAATCTGTGTGAACACTCATCGCGACTTATTTGTTTCCGCTTTAAAAAGCAGAAGCAAACTATCCGTATCGTATAAGGAGGTGATCCAGCCCCAGGTTCCCCTAGGGCTACCTTGTTACGACTTCACCCCAGTCATGAACCACAAA
>NZ_JATABG010000683.1:0-652 GCF_036533755.1 Vibrio sp. M260118
TGCAGGAACTTGGTCTTTTTTCGCTTTAGCGATCAGGTGCTTAAGAGACAAGTTCATGTCTGGGTCTGCACCGCCATTTTTCGCACACATGTAAATTTCTTTACCGTATTTGGAATAAACTTTAATTTTTGCGCCAGCAGTTTTAGCCATTGAGGCTTTGCGCACTTCAAAACTTCTTCCCATCGGGACGTTCTCTCTAATTCAATTTAACGCGAAGGATTTTAGCAAAAAGCGAGCACATTTCAATTTCTCACCTTGCTGAGGGAATGGTTGCGTTACGCGACACCCATTACTCGCTTATATTTAGCTACGGATTCTAAGAATGAAGCTTTCTCTTCTTCATCGGCTATTTTGGCCGCCTCTTGATCAATCTCATCAGGCACCGCTTTTGCTTCACGAAGCTTCCAAACCAAAAACGAGGCTTGTTTATCAAGTTCAATTTTGTTTTTCTCACTTGCAGGAAGAGTAGACAGGTTGATCGACATACCAAAGTTCAAATCTGTAAAAATATGGGATGGGAATATATCACACCAAGAGTAGGTGTAGCGAGGGATTCGCAGTACGAGTAGCGGGCTAGATCAAAAAATACTCAAAAATAAAGGGTGGCTTTTATCTGCCACCCTTAGGTAATCGCATTTGTGTGTCACAACTA
>NZ_JATABG010000684.1:0-650 GCF_036533755.1 Vibrio sp. M260118
GTTGTTCAGATAACTCTTTCATCTGCTTAAGATCCATCTGATGAACCCGAATCATTTGATTGACTTGACTCATTCGTGACTGAGCTTCATCTTGCTTATCACACGAGTCAGACTTTGCGTCCCATGACGTGCCATCTAAGTAGGCATCACAGGCTTTTTTCAGCTCAACGATTTTTGGCTCTAGTTCTTCACGTTCTTTTTCTAAAGACTCAAGTTCCATTTTCACCTTGAGTTCTTGTTGGAACAACTCGCGAGAACGTTCGAACATGGTCACCTGCATATCGGCTTGATGATTCAACTTGTTGTTTTTGCTGTTCACCGTTTGAAGCTGATCTTTTTGAGCTGTGACTTGCTCTTCCAGCGAGAGGTTCAGCTTCTCGAGCTCTTCAATCTGCTGCTCAAGCTTAGTAATAGACTCTGCGTGCTGAGCTTGCTGCTCTTCCATCGCTTGTTGTAGCTTTTGCTCAACCTCATCATCAACCTTAGCAACTTTCTCTTCAACTTGAACAACCATCTTCTGTTTATCTTGAGCTAGGGTTTGATACTGCTGTTCAAGGGTTTGATAAGTGGTTTGCCACTTTTGCGCTGTAAGCGTTGAACCAATCAGCCCTCCGAGAGCTAAGCCCAAAACACCCGCAATAATAATGTAG
>NZ_JATABG010000685.1:0-650 GCF_036533755.1 Vibrio sp. M260118
TCTTTTCATGGTCTTAAGACAGAAAAAGAGCATGTTGCAGTTATTTTTAGACAAGCAGATTCAGCCCAAGAAACGCCGCTTGTTCGTATGCATTCAGAGTGTTTGACCGGAGATGTTTTCCATTCGTCGCGATGTGATTGTGGTGAGCAGCTTGATGAAACCATTAATCGCATGGGTGAATCCGGAGGCATCATTCTTTACCTTCGTCAGGAAGGGCGTGGGATTGGCTTGTACAACAAGATCGATGCGTACAAGCTGCAAAGCGAAGGTATGAACACTTACGAAGCGAATAACCACCTTGGTTTTGGTGATGATCTACGTGATTTTACTGAAGCAGCGCAGATGCTCCAAGCGCTAGGGGTGAACAAAATTCGCTTGGTGACCAACAACCCGAAAAAGATTCGTGACCTTCAAGATCATGGCATTGAAATCGATGAAGTTGTCAACACATTAGCGTACGTTAAAGACGGCAATGAGAATTATCTCAAAGCTAAGGTATCACACGGAAAGCACAGCTTAGACGTTTAACCCATTGAATATCCTATGTTGATAAAAGCCTCACTTTTGTGAGGCTTTTTTGTTTCCTACTTGCAAAAAAAGTGTAAGTTTGTATTATTCGCAATTAATGGTGCAAATGATAATAATTAGCA
>NZ_JATABG010000686.1:0-649 GCF_036533755.1 Vibrio sp. M260118
CTTTCAGATTGGGTAAGTCTCTTCCCTTTCGGGCTGCCCTGCGCTGTGAGTAAGGCTTTACGCCCCCATTCCAGTCTCACAACACTAATCAATTATTCCTTTTCCGCAGTTCTCCCTCTAGCAGCTACAAGAGAGCGGTTTTATCGTGCTTTCGCAAGTTTTGATTAGTGCCTTTACCTGCCACCTTTGGAACTTCCCTTGGTCGGTGGCTGATGCGCATCGCTCTGTCCAAAACATCTTGAGTCCAAACAGAGTGCAGGAATACTTGAAGTGCTTAAATGATACGGGCTATCATGAAAGGACTTACACAGGCCGTCAAACCAGTAAGTATTCCGATCAAAGCCGACCTTGCAGGGTCGGTTTTGTCACATCTGGGGATTGAGATTACAACCAAAGAGCTGGGATCTCAACGATCCTTTTCTAAGGTAATGAACGTCCTCAAGAAAAACGCCTCCCATTGGGAGGCGTTTTTCGTATCTGCCAGATGTAAAAAAGGTCGCCGGTTTGGGCAACCTTTTGCGTTCTATCGTTCAGTTCGCACAATATGTGTTACGTTAAATTACTCATTACTTTCTTTTAAACCAAGGCAGTCCCACTCTATCAGCAATCGACTAAAATTATTTTTTGAAAGATATTTGGCATCTACACA
>NZ_JATABG010000687.1:0-625 GCF_036533755.1 Vibrio sp. M260118
TTGTAATGGAGCTAGGTCTAATCATCGCTTTTATCGTTGCAGCAGCTGTAATGGTTAAAAAAGAGATGGCGTCAGCTAAGTAATCGGTTCAATTCATCCACTTTTTTGACATCTTTTCTTGTGAATTGACCTTAAAAGCTCCTTTAAAGGAGCTTTTTTATTTTCTGAAAGCATTGAAAATAAGGGCTTTGAAATCATAAAGTGTAAAAAAGCCAGCATTGCTGCTGGCTTATAATCTAAAAGGGCAGTTTAGAATTGGTAATCTAAGCTAACACCCCAGTTTCGACCCGGTTGACTCTTAGAGTCGATGCTGAATGTCTCACCTGTTGCATCTCGACCTGAAAGGTCGTCGAATAGCCAGTATTTCTTATCAAGTGCATTGAATAGACCAGCGCGAAGCGTTAGATCTTGCATTGGGCGGTAGTAAGCCGTTAGGTCGACCAATGCGTAGCCTGCCGCATCAACGTTTGTATCGCTGTTCCAGTCTGACTTACGCGCAACCATTTTGACATTAGCTAGAGCCCCATAGGAATCGCGATTCAAGCCAACACCAAAGTCAGCAGTAAGCGGTGCGACTGAGTCTAGTGCGTTACCTGTTTTCTTATCTTCGCCTTCAGCATAAGCT
>NZ_JATABG010000688.1:0-625 GCF_036533755.1 Vibrio sp. M260118
AAAGTAATCTGCCGCTTGTAAAAAACCACTCCACGCAGCAATCATTAGTGGTGTATTACCAGCATTCTTACCTCCACTCCCATAGTCAAGATCAGCCCCGTTTTCGACCAACAACTTTATTATTTCGATTTTTTTAATCTGTGTTGCGTGATGGATAGCTGAGAATCGGTATTTGTGCTTATCCCTCACATCAAGATTGATTTCTTTTAGTGTGAGAAGGTATTTGAGCATCGGTAGGTCACGATTTCGTACAGCACAAATCAATGGTGTTAAGCCACTATCAGGACTATGAAAATTGACATCAACGCCCTGCATATCAAAATCCATAGCTTCTTGAAGTTTCTTTCCTTTAACTAAAGAACCGAACTCAATGGAGCGCACAACATCATAATCGTTGTCTGCGGTATGGAACTTCTCTATGTACATATTAGGGGTTATTGCTGTGAGATTTCTTGGCTCTCTAGTCAAGAACTGAAAATAGATATCATCACTTAGCAAGTACACATCATCGTAAGGGCAAGCTTTCGATCTCTTAATTGCCGCATCAGCGATCTTTTCATCATTGTTTCCATCTGTTTTGATGCTTTTTTCTATACAGAATTTTTCTTTCTTCTCAGTAATGGAT
>NZ_JATABG010000689.1:0-623 GCF_036533755.1 Vibrio sp. M260118
GTATAGATGTACTATATGATTAGGGTGAATTGTCGAAGTTAACAAAGCTGCAGCTTCAAGAATGAAGAGTATATCGCCACATCTCATTTCCGTTTTGCATTAGAAAACGGTAAAATATCCGACTTTGCGAAATTAATGAGATTTGATGCGCTCGATGGATAAACAAAAAGCCCTTAAGAAAATTGCTAAATGTTTAGAACTTGGTAACTCAGCAAACGTCAACGAAGCGGCAAATGCGATCAAGATGGCTCACCGCTTGATGCTTAAGTACGGCCTCGATAAAGATGACATTGAGTTTATCAAGATGGGCAAAACCCAATCGACTCATCTGCTCCCTGCCAACGTAGGCTCGAACATCCTTCGAATCATCCGTGGCATTAACACTAAATTTGGTGTTGAAGCGGTTTTGCTCAACCACAAAGGTCTAAAACGCGCCGAGTTCATTGGTGAAGCGGATCGTGCTATTTTTGCCGCCTTCGCGTTTGACATCGTTTACCGCGAAATGAACGAACAGACTGGTCGCTTCCGCAATGGCTTTGCGGGTACTGGCACGCCAAGCGCCGAGGTTACTCGTCGCGTAAACTCGTTTCTGTCAGGTTGGGTTGAAGGCGCACTAGAAAAGC
>NZ_JATABG010000690.1:0-621 GCF_036533755.1 Vibrio sp. M260118
GGTTCAGTTAACTCGTTTCCGCTCGACTTGCATGTGTTAGGCCTGCCGCCAGCGTTCAATCTGAGCCATGATCAAACTCTTCAATTTAAAGTTTTGATTCCCTAAATAAATAGGGGAGGCTCAATGAATACTGATAAGTTCCTAGTGACTAGAAGCTAGTTCCTAGAAAACTTGAATTGACTGTGCCGGTATTACTACCGATTGGTCACTCAGTTCATTGAAACCTAAATTGTTTCCGAAGAAACTATTTGGATTATCATCAACGAGTGCCCACACAGATTGATAGGTTTATATTGTTAAAGAGCTGTGCTATCAACGCGTTAGCGTCGAAGCGGATGCGTATAATACGCCATTGACTCGGTAAGTCAACATAAAACTCTAAACTTTATTAGAATCTTATGGTGACTTGTCTACTAAATAGACAAAGTCGAACCTTTTGTCTTCACTTTTTAAAAAAGTGAAAATAAATAGGAGCCTGGCGATGTCCTACTCTCACATGGGGAAGCCCCACACTACCATCGGCGCTAATTCGTTTCACTTCTGAGTTCGGCATGGAATCAGGTGGGTCCAAATCGCTATGGTCGCCAAGCAAATTTTGTTTAAGTTCCTAGAAGCTAGTTC
>NZ_JATABG010000691.1:0-617 GCF_036533755.1 Vibrio sp. M260118
AAAAACCCACAAAGACAAATAAAATCAATAACTTAAGATACTATTTGCATTAAAATTTAGACTTTAGAAAATTGAAAGATCGTTTTAGTCAAGTGTTATACATGGATAAAAATCAGGTTACCCACCAAGTTATCCACAAAAGTATTTCTGTGGATAAGTCTGTTGACGGATGTGCAGAGTCAAGCGAGCGCAAAGCTTGCTATCTATATTTCCTGAGCGCTCTCGCGCTGAGATATGGGGGAGTAAGCATAAAAATGCCCACCTGTTCAGTAGGAGGACTTTTAATTATATTTTGGGGTTCATGCTTCGCAGCATTAGCTAAAGAGCGGTGACCGTTAGGTCTATTCAAATGACATTGCATTTGAAGGAGATTTGGAGCGACACACGAGGTTCGAACTCGTGACCTCAACCTTGGCAAGGTTGCGCTCTACCAACTGAGCTAGTGTCGCATTTTTCCACCGTTAAGCACGATGAAGGCTATAATTGGAGCGACACACGAGGTTCCCTATTCATAAACAGAGAGGCGTGACCTCAACCTCGGCAAAGCTGCGCTCAATCAACTGAGCTAGTGTCGCATTCGTCACCGTTGAGTACGATGACAACTATAAATTTGGAGC
>NZ_JATABG010000692.1:0-616 GCF_036533755.1 Vibrio sp. M260118
ATGTTACTGAGTTCTCTTACAACTATGTGATACAAAAGCAATTTGAGTCGGCACTTGTCGAAGACAACGACACCAATCTTCATTACGAAGCGCGATTAACTTACACGGACTCTACGCTGAAACCATACGTCGAGTATCGTCAAACCAACAAGGCGTTCGATGAGCATCATTTTGAAGAGAGTGCTGTGCAGTTTGGAGTTTCATTTAATTATTAATAGTGTATCGGAATAATTTACAACCCTGTTGATGATGTAATTAAGTCAACAGGGATCTACCCAGCTAACAAACTCTAAACAGCATGACGCTTAAGTACAACCGCTGTTCCCATGCCTCCACCGATACATAGCGAAGCCAAACCAAGTTCAGACTTTGAACGTAGCATCTCGTAAATAAGGGAGGTAACGATGCGACCACCAGACGCTCCTATTGGATGTCCCAAAGCAATAGCACCTCCATTCACGTTGGTTTTGTTGTCAAACCAGCTGTAAGGCACCGCATGTTGCTCACATAGCTCTTTCATTACACCAATGGCTTGTGCGGCAAAGGCTTCATTGAGTTCTAACCTTTGGATGTCGGTCAAAGCTAGCTCTGCTCTCTGCAGCGCGTCCTCTTGCTT
>NZ_JATABG010000693.1:0-613 GCF_036533755.1 Vibrio sp. M260118
ATTTTAGGGTGTGGCAGCATGCCGTAAACTAAATCAGCATAGGACGATACCTCTGGAGGGACACTGTTATCAAGAGGAGTGACTTTTAACCCTCTATCTGATACCTCAACATCTGGTAATTCACCAATCATAGCTAGCGTGTTGACTTCCTTTAATCTGGATGAAAGCAAGGCTATTCTGGACTGATAATACTCATGGAAATTCGTTGATACCGATAAAGGCAGTTGTTCATTATCTCGAGCTTTTTCAAAGTCTTGATATGGGGTTAGATAATCATCAAAATTTTTATAACGTCTTGAACCACTTACCCATATATCACCTGAACGTAATGCGCCTTTAAGTTCATTTAGAACGCAGAATTCGTAATACTTTCGATCAACTCCGGAAGGTGTCATCACCAGTTTTCTCCAGTTTTCCGGAATGAAGTCCAGTGGAGCTGAAGCGGGAACTTTTCTGAGCTGCTTTCTGTACATGTGTGTGAGTACATCTAAAGCACTCTTTAGTTGCACTGCACAAGGAGCTGCACTGAAATGCAAAGTAGACAACATTCGTGGCGCATATTTTCTTAATGTGCTGTATTTATCTATGATTAAGTGGAGAGGATCATAATTGT
>NZ_JATABG010000694.1:0-610 GCF_036533755.1 Vibrio sp. M260118
GTATGTTATCGAGCACCTCTAGGCCAAACTTTTGCTCAACGAGGTCCATAAATTCTGTGAAGATAATTCCTTTCATCAGCGGTGCTATCCTTGCATAAAAACCGTTCATACAAAGCATGGTTCAAGTTTGAGTTATTTTCAACTGGATATGGGAGCTAACATATTGTCAATGCTAGATAAAAAACAATTAATTCAGCAGTTTCAAATGCATCAAACCGTCGACTACCACCATGGTGCACTCAATCGCGTTGCTCACTTAAAGCAAGACAAACTACGTAAGGCATCCGTTTTAATTGGTTTTATCGAGCGCGAAAATGGAATTAATGTACTTTTTACACGCCGAGCAAAACACCTCAAGCATCACCCCGGCCAGGTGAGTTTTCCTGGCGGAAAATTCGAAACGTCAGATCTGACTCTCGCCGAAACAGCCATAAGAGAGACCTATGAAGAGGTAGGAATCGACAGAGACAAAATCGATATTTTTGGCCAAATGCCAGAACTGGTGACTATCAGTCAATTTACCGTGACGCCATTTTTGGCATTCATTTCACCAGACTATCAAACTCGCATCGACAAGAACGAGGTAGACGAAGCGTTTGAAGTACCCGCA
>NZ_JATABG010000695.1:0-589 GCF_036533755.1 Vibrio sp. M260118
CCATCTTTAAAGTCTCTTGTATTAGAGCACTGTAGGGCTATCGCCAAGCGGTAAGGCAGCGGCTTTTGATGCCGCCATTCCCTGGTTCGAATCCAGGTAGCCCTGCCATTATTTATAGGTTCAGTGGAAAAAGCGTTTTGATGCCCCACTCATTGTCCCTGGTTCGGCTCTAAATAGCCTGCCATTATTAAAACGTCTAATCGACTTTACCAATTGTCGGTTATGACTACAGATTATGTTGCGGAAGTGGCGGAATTGGTAGACGCACCAGATTTAGGTTCTGGCGCCGCAAGGTGTGAGAGTTCAAGTCTCTCCTTCCGCACCATCTCTTTTATATTGATGCTTAGCATTGATATTAAAGTGGCTACGTAGCTCAGCTGGTTAGAGCACATCACTCATAATGATGGGGTCACAGGTTCGAATCCCGTCGTAGCCACCATTTACAACGTCTTATCGACTTTACCAATTGTCGGTTATGACTACAGACTATGTTGCGGAAGTGGCGGAATTGGTAGACGCACCAGATTTAGGTTCTGGCGCCGCAAGGTGTGAGAGTTCAAGTCTCTCCTTCCGCACCATTATTTATACA
>NZ_JATABG010000696.1:0-582 GCF_036533755.1 Vibrio sp. M260118
ACAGCAGAATCAAACAGATTTTTAACCAAGGCGATGTACTCGTCTAAGAAACCAATTTGTCCATTAGTGGCAGGTTTAGTCCAAACTCCTGCTAGCACTTCTCCAAGATCTTCAACCACTGAGTCGGCTTCTTTCAATAGTTGAAAGCGCACACTTGAATGCAACTCTGGATTTTGCTCAAAGATCGCCATGATATTGCTCGCGACCATATCAGTAACGACATCTTCAACGCTTTCAGTCCCGGTGTCGCCGTCATCGGAAGCAAACACATCAAGATTAAAAGCCAAATGCTCAATTAGAGCCAAATAACCATCGGTTTCAACAACCACAGCTCATCTCCGTAATAATTATGTCGTTGACTAACACTTCTAATACTAAGCCATATCAATCAATAGTTACAACCAAAGTCGAATAGGTAACTGACTTCATGCACAAAGAAGTGGACCCCGATGGTTGGACACATAAGCTAATTTCTTAAGTGGTTGATCTTGCTCATGCAGCGTATCTTTGTCTGCCGAAGTAGACTTCATCAGGAGTGAGGTCATTGAGTCCTTGATGATTACGCTCTTCATTATAAAACAC
>NZ_JATABG010000697.1:0-577 GCF_036533755.1 Vibrio sp. M260118
GTGTGACGGCTACAATTTATAAAAAACGGTTGATAACTGAGATTTACGACCCTCAGACTCACGATATTATTTTGGTTTCTGACCAACTTGATTCAATAGAAGAAGGTGAATTTTTCAAGAAAAGAAGCCTTATTGAAGACGGCTTACGAACTTACTTGTGTGCGGTCTGTTTTCAGCCTGTCGTACTCCGTTCAAACCAAGCCCGTACAATTGATCACTATAAACATAAACACCAAAACGCAGAGTGTCCTCTACAAGAGAAAGATTCAGTGCTGAAGCAAGAGCAAATCCTTGCTATGAAATTCAATGGACAAAAAGAGGGAAAAGCTCATAGAGAATCTAAAGAGTTCATTCACGAAGCTATTCAAAATGATCGACAACAAAGATTCACTGAATGTGAGATAGAGGCAACGTTTAGAGACTCTACTGACGATCCAACGCAGATAATGAGTAAGGAGTGGCGTATACCTGACGTATCTTCTTACTATAACGATGAGGGACAAACAAAGCGTGTCGTGTTTGAATTGCAAATGAGTACAACGTTTATCAGTGTCATTGCCGCTCGTGAGCACTTCTA
>NZ_JATABG010000698.1:0-574 GCF_036533755.1 Vibrio sp. M260118
CTGACCAATTGATTTGACGTTCCCAGTTTCTGTGCCGCATTGGTAAAACTGCCTTCTCTAGAGACCGTGAGAAACGCCCTCATGGTGTCAATTCTATCCATCAAATAATTCCTTTTAACAAGTCAATTACCAACAATACATTGGAAATCACTCAATGAAAACGTCATTTATCACCTAAATGAGAAAGAGTAACCTTATTCCCAAGTTAAGACTTACTTGAATAAATTATCTCTGAGGGAAATACCATGAACAAGCACATGTTTAACAAAGTAATTCAATCCAATGCAGGCTTTGCGGCACTAGTACTGAGAGTTCCGGTAGGAATCGTTTTGGCTGCACATGGCGCGCAAAAGCTGTTTGGCTGGTTTGGTGGCTACGGACTGGACGGGACTGGCCAATGGATGGCAAGCATTGGGCTAGCACCCGGTCACCTAATGGCATTGATGGCTGGCAGTGCAGAATTCTTCGGGGGTTTAGCCTTGATATTTGGCCTTTTGACTCGCCCAGCGGCACTGGTCAATGCATTTGCCATGTTAGTGGCTATCTTCAGCGTGCACATCAGCCATGGCTTGTT
>NZ_JATABG010000699.1:0-565 GCF_036533755.1 Vibrio sp. M260118
ATTAGCTGAGTTAGGATGTCTTCAAGCAGAGCTTCTTCCGTTGTTGCCTCGCTGACAAAAATACGAATCTGTTTATTGCGTTGAGGCTTTGCCGCGAAAGGGCAGAGGTTAAGCCCGATAACAACATCATTTAGCCATTGGTTGACGGCAGTTTTTACTTGTTCTGGGCTTGCTGGTGTTGAGCTATTGGCTGTCATTTTGCTTCCAATTTAGTGTTTGGCGCCAGAATAACAGAATCTTCAACCAGAGGCTTGTGCTCTTGCCAGTGTGAGAGCTTGTGACAAAGGAAGAAAATCAACAAATAGAGCACCGAACCTCCTGCGACAACGTAACCCCATCCTCCGTGTTGCCAGCAGTAGATTAGGAAGAATCCGCCGATACTTCCGCCCACATAGTAGTGCACCAAATACAAAGCGGTAGCGGTGGCTTTTGCGTGGGTGGCTTTTTGACTGACCCAAGCGTAGGCCAAGGTATGGGTAAAAAATGCGCCGAAGCTAATCAACAGTAATCCCATCAACATAAACGCAAGCGAATCGATATAAGCGATCAACATCCCGAGTAGGCT
>NZ_JATABG010000700.1:0-560 GCF_036533755.1 Vibrio sp. M260118
GTACATTTGTTCAGTTTCTATTTCTCCACCTCTACCTAAACTTTTCATTTGAGTTACCCAATAAGCATCGTTTAATGCGTTACGTTCGCTACTCTGCGCCACTGATGCTATCTGGCGTGGTTGGTTTCGGGTTAAGCGGCGCCGAAAGATGGGTTGTTGCCGGAGCAACGAACTTAGAAACCTTGGGCATGTACGCAATTGCCGCCAAGTTTGCCTTAGGCGTCGGCATATTGATCCAACCCTTTCATATGTGGTGGATGCCAAAACGATTTGAAACCATGGCTTCAAGAGGGGCCGACTACGTGGCAAGCGTAACGACACAAGGAATCCTATTACTGTGCGTTATTTCGATAGCCGTCGCCTGGTTAAGCCAGATTTTTATTACCCTCGCTCTACCCAGCTCATACTTACCTGCGGTTGCCTTGGTTGGCTTGACCATCACCATGATGCTGTTTAAAGAGCTCGTCGAGCTGACCAACTTCGGCATACTATATAAGAAAAACACGTCTCAGCTGCTATATATCAACCTTGTATCAACGGCTATCGCCTTTGTTATCTGC
>NZ_JATABG010000701.1:0-557 GCF_036533755.1 Vibrio sp. M260118
TGGGAAGCCCGCATTGATAACATTGCGATACTGAACACGCAGTGAGTTCAATGGACGGCCTTCATCAAGACGTTGACCGTTTTTGTAGGCGTCAGTAATACTGAGTGTATAAACCGCTAAGCCAAATACCACCACTAACGAAGCAATAATACCTTCCGCAAGTAAGAAAACAGAGTTATCCTCTGGTAGGTTTTCACCAAGTGTTACGAGGCCCCACATACCGTGGGCAATAAAATCACGAGTTACTCCATAAAAACTTGTTAGCAAGATGAAGAACATCATGCCTTTTACAAACTGTCGGTTATAAAACTGACCAAAGCCAGGAATTAGCGCAAGCAAGGAGGCAGTAAATCGTTGGGACCGAAACAACCCCACGTTATGCTCAAAATGTTCACTAATGTCAGACATCACTTACAACTCCATTTCGGAAAACTTCTCGCTTCTATCAGCCCTAGCTAAGATGAGTTACTAGGGCTGTTATCGCCAGAACAATATTTTTTGAATTATTGACCCATCATCGCGTGGTTAGCTTCAATTTGCATATTGATGCTTTCTAC
>NZ_JATABG010000702.1:0-556 GCF_036533755.1 Vibrio sp. M260118
TTGTTTTACCTGTGATATCCCACGTCGCACCAGTTAGGTAAAATATGTCAACACTATCCTGCGAATTACTGGTCACAGGATCATTTAGATCATAAGCACGTTTAGATGCATCTATTTCAAACAGTAAACTCGTTGCGGGAAAAGCACGCCAATAAAAGGCCACCCCACCGCCATACTCGAAGTAGTCCTTGAAACGAGTACTAATTTGACTAAAACGTGGGTCCTGAATGTAACGATAGTTATGGTACTTCCTATCCTGCATGCGTACGGTAGTTTCGATTCTTCCTTTAGCTTCATCAGCCCCAAAAGCATGTACGATGCTTGCATCATTAACAGCATATTCAACTGGCCCTGAAGCGATTGTAGACAGCGAGTCACCCGCGAGAATTCCTGTACCACGTTCTTCATGAAGAAATAGGTAGGCATAATTTAGAGAAAGGGCATTTCGACTATTCAGAATAATAGAATTATTGGTCGATATCTTGTGGTCAACATAATTATCATCACCACTGTCAGTATAAAAACCAGATGAGATTTGATATGCAATCTGGTAGGT
>NZ_JATABG010000703.1:0-546 GCF_036533755.1 Vibrio sp. M260118
GGTCTAAGACTGGTTGAAGCTTCCTCCATGCCATATCATCCCCAATTTTTCCCAGCGTTTGCCCCGATGTATTAAATCCAATATCTAGTTTTTCAAATTCATCCCAGTCGCCTCGCTCAACTGCTGGAATTAAAACCTCTTCGAGGTAGTTTTTATGCGTACCTACCTGATATTGTGCGTTCTTTATCGCTTTTGAATGGTCAAGGTCGATTAATTTAATCATTATTTTTCCTTAACTTATCTGTAAATAGATAGTACGGCGTGATTCATTGTGACGCGAGGGTGGCGACCTTTATTGCTAAATTGCAGCATAGCTCTGAGAGATCCCCTCATAATTTCCCCAAAACGTAACCATGTGTGAATAGATTTTGAGTAAGCAGGGTTGCAGCCACGAGTGAGTCTTCCCTTGTTATTGTGTAGCCAGAATGCCGCAAAACTTCCATGCCTAAGCGAACTGTTGAGAGTACGTTTCGATTTCTGACTGTGTTAGCCTGGAAGTGCTTGTCCCAACCTTGTTTCTGAGCATGAACGCCCGCAAGCCAACAT
>NZ_JATABG010000704.1:0-534 GCF_036533755.1 Vibrio sp. M260118
TATTGGTGTTGATCCTCGTGATAAAACAACCGGTAAATTACGTCTTGATGCGTATCTTGAATGGTGCCAACTGCACTCCCTCCCTGCTAGTTTTCAGACTGGCCAGTTGAATCATGAAAGTGCCTATTTGCTGGTGGATGAAGTCTTAAACGAAAAAACCCAAGCGATTGTGTGTGCCAGTGATACCCTGGCGCTAGGTGTCATCAAGCGACTGCAAGAACTTAATCGAGAAGATGTTGTTGTTACAGGCGTCGGTGGCAATGAGTTACTCTCTTTCCTATTTCCGAAAGTATTTAGCATCGATCCTGGTTACGCTTTGGCTGGAGAAAAAGCGGCTAAATTGCTGATTTCACAGATTAATGGCCAACTAGAGCAAGTTCATATCACTCAAGAACCTATCACTATCTAAACCTTTCTTTTCAAAGTGATTTAAAATTATACTGTGATCTCTTTCAATTAATGGGACTGTTCCCATTTTTATCTATTACCAGATCTGACATTATAACAAACATCTTTGGGAATGTTCCCATTAAT
>NZ_JATABG010000705.1:0-530 GCF_036533755.1 Vibrio sp. M260118
AGCTATAAAGAATTACTAGAAAAATCAAATCAGGTTATCCTTGTCGACTGCGATAAGACTGTTTCAATTAATGATGGGACTTATGATTTTTGTAGATATTTAGGAATAAAAAAAGAAGAGTTAAAATCTATATTTAGAAATGATAGGTATACTTCATACCAATTTTTTAAAGTTTGGAATCTATACAAAAAGCATAATCCTATGAAAGTGGGAGAATCAGCGACTCAAACTTTGAAAAATATAAAACTGAGCCAGAGCATATTCGACTATTTAACTAATCAGAAAGACTCTATTGTTATCGGTGTTACGTCAGGCGTATTTGATATATGGAACTTAGTCAACGAAAAGCATCAAATATTTGACATTTTGCTAGGGAACATTTGCAAACCAGAAATTGAATATCTTGTTACGCCATTGTTCAAGAAAGAATTATCGAATCTACTAAGAGACAAAGGAAAACACGTAGTAGCCATTGGCGATTCGATGATTGACATTCCAATGTTAGAAGCAGCAAATCAAGGGTATTTGGT
>NZ_JATABG010000706.1:0-528 GCF_036533755.1 Vibrio sp. M260118
CGTATATGGTTGTTGTTTTTCCAACGTATTGATGTGACATGACTCAAATGTTGAAATTTTATTCTATTTTCAGGCTTTTGATTTGTTTTTAACCAAACGAAATTTATTTTCGAAAAAACACTTGTCTTCCTCTCAGACCTCCCTATAATGCCGCCTCACCGACACGGAGTGAGACAAACGTCACACACTGAGTTGGATAGAGAGATAAAGAAAGTTTGAAAAAACGCTTGACTCTCAAAATGGGAAGCGTAAGATACGCACCCCTAACGACGAGGCGCTAAGCGCAACGGGCGTTAGAAAAAGCTCTTTAAAAATATAGACCTATCAATCTGTGTGGGCACTCGTTGATGATAATCCAATTAGAAACCTCGGTTTCAAATTAGGTTTCAATGATACGAAGTGACCATTTGAATGAGCAATCATTCGAGCACAGTCAATTCAAGTTTTCTAGGAACTAGCTTCTAGTGACTAGGAACTTATCAGTATTCATTGAGCCTCCCCTATTTATTTAGGGAATCAAAACTTTAA
>NZ_JATABG010000707.1:0-520 GCF_036533755.1 Vibrio sp. M260118
CCAAGTACTATTCTTAATCTCTGGAATAATTTCCCCTGTTTTACTCACAAACACCCAATCATTTTCGTCTGTTTTGATCTGTATATTTTGCGTAGAAACTTGCACTTCAAAGCGAGAATTGTTTACAAAAAAAGCACATCTTTCACCTGTATTACAGTTCACATTGATGACTGAATCATGTTCTATCGTTCGCCAAATAAACGCGACCACCAGGACGGTTAACATGATGATAATTTGAACAAAACGGCCTCGAGTAAGTTTCTGTGCTGCCATTATGAGGGGTTCTCCGTGTAACAAACTTCAAAGTTTTAAAATAAAAGCCCAAAACCAGAACGACTGTAAGGTTACTACGCTGTCATTGAATTGTTAAATGCAGTATAGTTGGCGGCTGAAAGTGCCATTTTTTTTAAAGACTGGCAAGAATATTTAACCAATTGATACTGGTGTGATTTTCTTAACAGTTTTGGGTGGCATTACGACATGTGTCGTGTTGAAAGTAAAGTGTAGTTAATTAGAAATT
>NZ_JATABG010000708.1:0-516 GCF_036533755.1 Vibrio sp. M260118
GTAGCTTACAAGCATGTAAAACGTCGTTTCAGTTCGTTAAGTTGGTGGAAGACTACATTCACATTGAAGTCAAAAAACTCTATCCAGAAGCGAACCCACCTAAGTTTGATTTTGTGTCTGAATCTGAGACCGAGATGGTGTTTGACTATGTAAGCGCACGCTGTATGTCCCATGTCTGTTTTGGTTTACTCGAAGGCTGTGCTGCGTTCTTTAATGAAGAGTTATCGCTATCAATGAATAACCTCACTTCAGATGGAAGTAAGGTGCGTTTTACAGTTAATTTGGTAGGGTAGAGTGGATGGCAGATCAATCAGCCCTTGAGCGCAAGTTAGCGAGAGAGGTTGCCGCAAGAAAGGAGGCGGAGGCTTTGCTTGAGGGAAAAAGCCTCGAACTGTATGAAGCTAATCAACAGTTGCAGTTAGTACTTAGCCAGCTTAAGCGTCAAAACCTAGAGGATTTATATAAGCTAGAGTTTGAGCAGCAAATCAACGAAGCTCTGATTCACTTTGGACGCGC
>NZ_JATABG010000709.1:0-510 GCF_036533755.1 Vibrio sp. M260118
CTTTAAAGTCTCTTGTATTAGAGCACTGCAGGTCTATCGCCAAGCGGTAAGGCAGCGGCTTTTGATGCCGCCATTCCCTGGTTCGAATCCAGGTAGACCTGCCATTATTAAAACGTTATTGATGTTTTACCAATTACATCAATAACTACAGATTAAGTTGCGGAAGTGGCGGAATTGGTAGACGCACCAGATTTAGGTTCTGGCGCCGCAAGGTGTGAGAGTTCAAGTCTCTCCTTCCGCACCATCTTTAAAGTCTCTTGTATTAGAGCACTGCAGGTCTATCGCCAAGCGGTAAGGCAGCGGCTTTTGATGCCGCCATTCCCTGGTTCGAATCCAGGTAGACCTGCCATTATTAAAACGTTATTGATGTTTTACCAATTACATCAATATCTACAGATTAAGTTGCGGAAGTGGCGGAATTGGTAGACGCACCAGATTTAGGTTCTGGCGCCGCAAGGTGTGAGAGTTCAAGTCTCTCCTTCCGCACCATCTTTAAAGTCTCTTGTATTA
>NZ_JATABG010000710.1:0-509 GCF_036533755.1 Vibrio sp. M260118
TTGGTACCTAAAACATAGTTTTAGGATTTGAGAACTTTTAATTGAATAACAACGCATCTCAAAGAGATGGGGATTGTTGTTATTCGTCAGCTTTCCAAATTGTTAAAGAGCTAGTTTCTAATGAAACCATTTTTAAATATTCTCGAAGAGAAAACATTTAAAGATGGTGGGCGATACCGGGCTCGAACCAGTGACCCCCTGCTTGTAAGGCAGGTGCTCTCCCAACTGAGCTAATCGCCCATATTAGTTTTACTTCTTATAGGAAGAAGTCCTCGAATGGTGGAGCTATGCGGGATCGAACCGCAGACCTCCTGCGTGCAAGGCAGGCGCTCTCCCAGCTGAGCTATAGCCCCATCGAGAAATGGTGGGTCGTGCAGGATTCGAACCTGCGACCAATTGATTAAAAGTCAACTGCTCTACCAACTGAGCTAACGACCCAATGGTATCCCGTAGGGGAGTCGAACCCCTGTTACCGCCGTGAAAGGGCGGTGTCCTAGGCCTCTAGACGA
>NZ_JATABG010000711.1:0-503 GCF_036533755.1 Vibrio sp. M260118
ATAAGACGTTCTCACCAGTATTGGTCGCTTTATCTTCAACAATAATGCTTTCAGTAGGAACGCCCATGTCTCGCGCAACTGCAGCAAAAGTATCGGCTTCAGTCGAAGAAAAAATACCATCGGTAAGGCGCCCATATCCTCCAGAAAATATCAGCTTGCTCGCTAAGCCTTGTAAAAAAAGTTCTGACGCATACTCGGCAACTCGCACATCATTACTACCGAGCACAAAAATACAGTCAGATTTCTCCAGCGACTGGTTCATTTGCATGTATGACCAAAGTTTTTCTATATGTTGGTACAACTTAATCTGGCTCATAATCTTCTCATTAGCTGCTATACGAGCTCTAGTGTGTGTTGATAGTGGAAGCGATAGCCGAGGTCGACCAACCTATCGGCGAGAATGCGTTTGTCTGCTTGGTGGCTTATTGGCGGTAACGGCTCGTTGGAACTAACGCTATCTAGCGCGGCCTGATAGAAACGCGCTTTGCTGACGGTATTTGGCG
>NZ_JATABG010000712.1:0-482 GCF_036533755.1 Vibrio sp. M260118
CGCTTGGAAGACACCATTTTTTCCGGCGTCGCTTCCCTAGTAAACAATGGAATGACTGGCATCGCGATCATCATTTTTGTCGCAAGTATCGTGGTTCCGGTCGCAAAAATTCTTGGCCTATCTTACCTTTTATTGGCGATTCAATTTAAGCGCAAAATATTCCATCGACATAGAATGACCCTTTACTTTGTGATCAAATGGATAGGTCGATGGTCGATGATGGATTTATTTGTTATTTCTATCATGATGACCTTAGTTGATAGAGGTCAAATACTTGATTTTACTCCCGGGTATGGTGCAGTTGCTTTTGGTATCGTTGTTGTATTAACCATGCTTGCAGCAGAAAGCATGGATCCAAGGCTGATTTGGGATAACTACCCTAATGAGAATAAAAACAAAGAGTCACTAAATGAGTAATTCTTCCCCTACACAAAAATCTTACTCGCCTAATATTAAGCGCAATAAAGGTTTGTCGCCCCTAT
>NZ_JATABG010000713.1:0-479 GCF_036533755.1 Vibrio sp. M260118
CACGAGGTTCCCTATTCATAAACAGATAGGCGTGACCTCAACCTCGGCAAAGCTGCGCTCAATCAACTGAGCTAGTGTCGCATTCGTCACCGTTGAGTACGATGACAACTATAAATTTGGAGCGACACACGAGGTTCGAACTCGTGACCTCAACCTTGGCAAGGTTGCGCTCTACCAACTGAGCTAGTGTCGCATTGGTTGCGGGGGCCGGATTTGAACCGACGACCTTCGGGTTATGAGCCCGACGAGCTACCAAGCTGCTCCACCCCGCGTCCGTATTTCACCGTTAAGTACGATGACAACTATAAATTTGGAGCGACACACGAGGTTCCCTATTCATAAACAGAGAGGCGTGACCTCAACCTCGGCAAAGCTGCGCTCAATCAACTGAGCTAGTGTCGCATTCGTCACCGTTGAGTACGATGACAACTATAAATTTGGAGCGACACACGAGGTTCGAACTCGTGACCTCAACCTTG
>NZ_JATABG010000714.1:0-477 GCF_036533755.1 Vibrio sp. M260118
ATTTTATAGTTTTCCAACTGGCTACATAAAGTACAATTATCGCTTACATATGAAACTGTTACGATTTCCGTGCGGTAGAACACTTTTTGTAGGCGCGTTTGAACAAAAACCCACCAAGTGAGCTTTATATCACTAGGTTTAATGGCATTTACTAGCAGTATGATGACTTGATTATGGTACTATCCGCCCCAATTTATCAGATCAACTAGGCTCTTCCCCAATTCAGAGCCAAAGTAGAGCTTTACTTAATCTCTACTTACACCAAAACACAAAGAGAATTGTCATGACATTCGATTTACAAATGATCCCTCAAACATTCGACATGCTTCATGCTGGCCTTACTGCGTCTAGCGTGCTGCTACTTCTTATCGCTGTTTCTCGCAAATCAAAAGTGGTTGAGAAAGTGGTAGAAAGACCGGTTGAAAAAATCGTTGAAGTAGAAAAGCCAGTAGAAAAGATCGTTGAAGTGGAGAAAGT
>NZ_JATABG010000715.1:0-476 GCF_036533755.1 Vibrio sp. M260118
ATCCCCTAATGATTTTTACCAAAATCATTAGGGGATTCATCAGAGCTTTGTTTTGGTAGGATTACCGCCAAAATACACTCCCCTGAGGTTGACTGCATCCCGTACACAGAAAAGGTATCTAGCTATTCGATAGAATGGTTGGTCAATAAAGCTAGGCCACTTTGTAAAGTAGAGGGTATTCGAGTGGTTATATGATGTATTGTTCTCAAGGCCTAAACAGTCGTTTGTTACTAACAGGTTGAACGCTAATTCCTGCCCTGTGGCCGTAGATGAATTGGGTTGGAGTTGATTTAGAGCGCGGAATGTTGTCTCTAGTGCGGACTCTTTTCGATCATAAAAGAATGATACCAATGCGATGAGGCCGATTATTCCTAACAAAATCTTTAAAACTAGTGATATTTTTTTAATAATTTTATGCAACAAAGAGTGACGTTTCAGGTTGTTGAACTCTGCTCTTTCATTAAGCTCTTTTACTT
>NZ_JATABG010000716.1:0-475 GCF_036533755.1 Vibrio sp. M260118
GTCAAGATTATTATTTTTTACATACTCAATAAGGCCAACAATTTTTCTATATTGCAAAATAGGTTCTCCAGAACCAACTATCCCAATTTTGAAAGTGGATAAATTGTTAATTCTTGCATAATCATTTAGGTTTTTTGCTATTTTTATTAGCTCATCAGTAGTAAACTCTTGCGGAATTCCACTTAACTTTCCATTATCTTCATTATGAAAGTGGCAGTAAGCACATTTTAAGTTACATTTTTCTCCAAGAGATATACAAGCTCTATCAATCACTTCAAGTATCCTTTAAACAGTTCAAATATATCACTACTTTTCGGGTTGTTAGCATCTAAATAGTCAACTGCTGTTTTGTTATTTCTACACCTAATCATCAAGTCAGTTTTTTCAATTAGCATTCTGACCATTTTTATATCGTGCTTAATACAAGCTTTCATCAAAGGTGTGTAGCCATTATTATCTTGTTGATTGGTACAAG
>NZ_JATABG010000717.1:0-469 GCF_036533755.1 Vibrio sp. M260118
AAAACATAGTTTTAGTATTTGAGAACTTTTAATTGAATAACAACGCATCTCAAAGAGATGGGGATTGTTGTTATTCGTCAGCTTTCCAAATTGTTAAAGAGCAAATCACCTCAATGAGGTAACCATTTTTAAAAGCACTTAACTAAGTACGCTTAAAGATGGTATCCCGTAGGGGAGTCGAACCCCTGTTACCGCCGTGAAAGGGCGGTGTCCTAGGCCTCTAGACGAACGGGACACTGAATTCCATACGGAATTGGTGGAGCTAATCGGGATCGAACCGATGACCTCTTCGCTGCCAGCGAAGCGCTCTCCCAGCTGAGCTATAGCCCCTTCAAAGCTCTAATAAAGACATATCAATCTGTGTGAACACTCATCGCGACTTATTTGTTTCCGCTTTAAAAAGCAGAAGCAAACTATCCGTATCGTATAAGGAGGTGATCCAGCCCCAGGTTCCCCTAGGGCTACCTTG
>NZ_JATABG010000718.1:0-466 GCF_036533755.1 Vibrio sp. M260118
GTACTGTTAACTTCCTATTGCTTCCTTCAGACCCTGCCGTTGGCCAGCAACGCCCTTGCAATTCGGATTATCTTCCCCTCAGTCGGGGTGATTCAGGTTTCTTTCAACCTGACGGGTTTGCCAGCTTCGCTGGGCAAACGAAAAAGCCCTAGCATTGCTGCTAGGGCTTTGTCTGTATAAATGGCGGAGTGGACGGGACTCGAACCCGCGACCCCCGGCGTGACAGGCCGGTATTCTAACCAACTGAACTACCACTCCGCAGTGGCGTACTCGCTATCAAGCAAGTGTCCATAATTTAAAGCCTGGCGATGTCCTACTCTCACATGGGGAAACCCCACACTACCATCGGCGCTAATTCGTTTCACTTCTGAGTTCGGCATGGAATCAGGTGGGTCCAAATCGCTATGGTCGCCAAGCAAATTTTGTTTAAGTTCCTAGAAGCTAGTTCCTAGAACTTAATAATTCG
>NZ_JATABG010000719.1:0-463 GCF_036533755.1 Vibrio sp. M260118
TCATTAATGTTGCTGTGTTGGCTTTATCCTTCTCATGGGGTTTATCTGGATTACCTTGATCTATTGAATCGAGCCGATACTGTGCAAGTCTCCATTATTACTTTGTGGGTTCCTGTTGGTGTTTTTGGGGCTTTAGTGTGTGTGCTTTTTATGACACCTAAAGCGTTGCTATACGGGAAAAAAATCAATGAGCTTTATTCTCAAAGAGCTATGCAGTTAGCTAACAAAATTAGTCTTTATTTTGCATTAGCAGGTGTGGCGTTTGCTGCTGGATGGACATATCACTCTATCGACTTGTTAGAAAAATATGGGTATGTGTACAGTCGGGATTTGACTAAGATAACCCCCACCGGTATTCATTTGATGTACATAAAATCGAGACATTAAACGCTGATAAAGAGCCCTAATCAAAGTTAAATTAGGGCATTGGCTGTACGAACCCTCATAACGGTTTGCCTTGTTG
>NZ_JATABG010000720.1:0-459 GCF_036533755.1 Vibrio sp. M260118
GATAAACCCCATAAGAAGGATAAAGCCAACACAGCAACATTAATGAAATAAAAAACAAGCCAGCCAAACGGATTTTAGTTTTATATCGCACCTTCTAACCTTTCAACTATCGTTTGAGAAATTTTGTATTCGCCCCAAGCCCATTCAATTAGAACATATGTCGCTGTTACAGCAATTGCACCGATAATTATGGGTTGACCTAAGAAAGCAGCAGCAAATAAGGCGGCTTCACCAACTGCGCTCTGGAGCATAAATTTGAACATGTCAGAGCCAACATTGCCGAACCAATCCACTAGGTGATAATCATCCTTAAATATTAAATCGGTTGTGGCTATGCTGGCCGATACCACAAACGTTAAGGCTCCGGCTCCTTTAAAGTTTGCAGCCCTAGATTGAGGGCTAAAGCCAGCTTGCATCGACTTAAACGAGTTAAGCGGATATTTTTTCCCATCCATATTG
>NZ_JATABG010000721.1:0-457 GCF_036533755.1 Vibrio sp. M260118
CTACAATAATTGAGCTCGCAGACATACCGACGACCGCAAAGTATGGAGCAACAAAACCAGCAACTGCGAGAGGCAAAATCAGCAAATTGTACCCAAGCGACCAGGCCAAATTTTCGCGAATTATTTTGCGAGTTTGCAGGGCCAGATCTCTTGCCTCTAAAACACGATCTAGCCTGTCGCCAAGTAACACCATATCAGCCGATGCTTTCGCAACATCAGTACCACCACCCATCGCAACAGACAAATGAGCGCCCGCCAAAGTAGGCGCATCATTGATACCATCACCAATCATCATGGTCACATCATCCGCATCAACTTGCTGTAAGTAAGCTAGTTTATCTTGAGGCTTGGCACCGGAAACAACATTTTGGATCCCGATCTGACTCGCGACGATTTCCGCATTTTGTTTGGTATCACCAGTTAGCAGGGTTACCTTAACCCCAGAATTTTTAAACTT
>NZ_JATABG010000722.1:0-455 GCF_036533755.1 Vibrio sp. M260118
AGGTAACCACCGTTAAGAATACAATCAACCGCGTGCTCTAGCTTGTCACGAATATCTTCAGGATCAGACTCTGTTACATCAGCGCCCGGAAGGATAAGCGACGTCGACATTAATGGCTCACCTAACGCCTCGAGCAGATCTAGCGCAATTTGGTTGTCAGGAACACGAATACCGATCGTCTTACGCTTCGCATTCATCAAGCGACGCGGTACCTCTTTGGTCCCTTTGAAAATAAAGGTATATGGCCCAGGCGTATTATTTTTTAGCAAACGAAACGCGGTGTTATCAACACGCGCATAAAGAGACAACTCAGAGAGATCACGGCACAACAAGGTAAAGTTATGTTTATCGTCTAAGCGGCGGATCTGGCAAATACGTTCCAGTGCCTGTTTGTTTTCAAGCTGACAACCTAACGCGTAGCCTGAATCGGTCGGGTAAACCACAACCCCACCGTT
>NZ_JATABG010000723.1:0-453 GCF_036533755.1 Vibrio sp. M260118
TGTTAACACAAATAATTCCCCCTTAGTTCAGTTGGTAGAACGGCGGACTGTTAATCCGTATGTCGCAGGTTCGAGTCCCGCAGGGGGAGCCATATTAGAAAAAGCCTCATCATCTGATGAGGCTTTTTCGTATCCACTATTCCTCAATTACATCGCATACTCAATCTATCCTAAGGTTGTTCCCCCCTAATAACTCATAAGAGTCGCTTTGCCTTAAATCCAAAGAGAGTCTCTCTCAACACTTCATAACCGATTCAGCAAAGTTCCAAATTTGCGACTAAACTAACTTTTATGAGGTTTCACTAGTAAACAGCCACTTATTTCACGTCAAAAATTTAATCCAAATCATATTTTCAGGCTTGTCTACTACTAGGATTCACACTTCTAAAATAAGATGACAAACATATTACAACAACTATCCAACTCGTTTTCTGCTACAAAACGACCTATTAG
>NZ_JATABG010000724.1:0-441 GCF_036533755.1 Vibrio sp. M260118
CGTCACCATTAACGCTGATGCCATTTGAGCTAATATCAACGTCAACATCAGCTAACGACTCATCTAGATTACCGTCATCACCGATACCTGCGAATGGGTCATCACTGTCTTCACCTTGTGCTTCACTAAACAAGTCATCAAGTAGAGATTGGTCTAGCTCATCGGAACCAAGTTCTTCCGAGTCTCCATCACCTGCTAATAGTGAGTCGAGCTCATCTTGCGAGAACTCACCATCGTCAGATAGGTCGAAGCCTTCATCATCAGAATCTTCAATCACCACATCGTCTAGCGCTCGCTCCATCTCTTCGAGACCAAGCGCTTTATCGTCACCATTAACGCTGATGCCATTTGAGCTAATATCAACGTCAACATCAGCTAACGACTCATCTAGATTACCGTCATCACCGATACCTGCGAATGGGTCATCACTGTCTTCACCTT
>NZ_JATABG010000725.1:0-440 GCF_036533755.1 Vibrio sp. M260118
ATTATACACTGAGGGCAACAACACATTCACGTTTTTGAGATGTGTACATCGAGTCTGAGGATTAATTACTCGCCTTGAGATAAGTCCTCTCAGGACGACCGACGGTTCCGTAGTTCAGATCAGCTTCCAGTTCACCGGTGCTAATTAGATACTCCAGATAACGGCGAGCAGTTGTGCGGCTTGCACCGATCTTCTCTCCTGCTTCATCGGCCGTCATCTGCTCTTGCCCTGTGAACAGTGATTTAATTTTGTCGAGAGTAACGCCATCAATACCCTTGGGCAATCGCTCTTTTGCTCCATCAACCGGGCCAGACGTTTGCATCATCTTGTCGACGATTGCCTGATCTAAATCAGATGCCTGATTAAACTGGTGTTTTTGCTGTACATATTTCTTCAATGCAGCTTCAAGGCGCGGAAACACAACTGGTTTTAATAAGTAA
>NZ_JATABG010000726.1:0-440 GCF_036533755.1 Vibrio sp. M260118
GGTAACCATGGGCGTTATGCAGGTCAAGTTAATCTTAAATACGGCCAAGAGCCTGGTGTCCAGATTTATACTCATATTTCAGATCAATACAGTCCTTTTTTCACGAAGGTAATCAGTAGAGTCAGAGACTCAACGCATGTGCTTGATGGATTGCTTTATCACGAAAGTGACCTTGAAATAGCCGAGCATTACACCGATACAGCAGGCTTCACAGAGCATGTCTTTGCTTTAATGCATCTACTAGGATTTGCCTTTGCCCCACGAATTAGAGATCTTCATGATAAGCGCTTGTATATAGAAGGAAAGCCGGAGCAATACCCAGGACTTAAATCCATTATCTCTCCAACAAGTTTGAAACCAAAAGATATCGAGCCACATTGGGATGAGGTATTGCGTCTTGCCACATCAATTAGGCAAGGGACAGTCACCGCTTCTCTGAT
>NZ_JATABG010000727.1:0-423 GCF_036533755.1 Vibrio sp. M260118
TGCCACAGCCTGGAGGACCGAAAAAGAGGATTTTTTCAGCAGGGACCATTCCATAACTTCGAAGAACATCTTCACGACGGTGCTCTTCAAGTACATCCTCAATAATCTCTAAAGTACGTTTATTTAAAACCAAGTCTTCAATAGACCTGTTGGCTTGTCTGATATCAACTAACGGAACACCACTTTCTTTGTCTGTCGGAGGTTCCGGTAGAATGTTATGCCTAGTTGAGTTGGTCGCAACTCTATCTCCGTAAAGAATTCGCTCCAAATCATTTGCTAACAAGTTATGCTGCTTTTGTCTTTCTTCTTTAATTAATTGCTCAGTCGCACTTCTGAAAGCACCAGGATCACCGGAAGTACCTGATTGAACAAGTAATCTTAACAACTTACCACTAGCCATAAACCCTCCAGACCACTTGATAG
>NZ_JATABG010000728.1:0-417 GCF_036533755.1 Vibrio sp. M260118
GGTTATACCTTTGGCAAAAACATGTGGGGGGCGATTGCTACAATGGCGGGTGGCGACAATATTTCAGCCCCATTTGTTGAATGGTGGGGGAAACTCAACCCAGAACAAATAATTGTTGCTAACCCTGATGTGATTGTCATGACGGGGTATGAATCAGGTAGCTCTGACGATGCACTGGTGATGGGGCAAGGGGTTGATGAAGCACTTGCAAAGCAGCGTTTAGCCGGATTTAAACAGCGTATTGGCTGGTCATCTATTGCCGCGGTTAAGAACAACCGTATGTATGCGGCTTACCACGGCGCTTGTCGTACTATTCTCGATGGCGCAATGCTGCAGTTCTACGCTAAAGCAATGTACCCAGAACAGTTTAAAGACTTAGATCCAATGCAAGCCTACTTAGACTTCTACGCTAAATAC
>NZ_JATABG010000729.1:0-416 GCF_036533755.1 Vibrio sp. M260118
ACTCAAGTCGCTGAGTGATCATTTCTAGGTTTTGTTTGTATTCATTGGCGATTTTTTCTGCACGCTCTTCTTGACCAGTGATCACGCCAATCAACTTAGTACTTTTCAGGTGGCGCTCCAAAGTTTGTGCGTTGTAATCGACTACAACCACAGAAACTCCAGCATCTTCGATACGTTCGATTTCCGAGCCAAGGCCTTTGTATTGCCAGTCAGCGAGCATCAGGACATCTGGGTTTAGACTAATGACTTTTTCCGCAGAAAACGTATTGGTATCGACGCGACCAATTTCAGGGATTTTGTCAAGAGAAGGACGGTGTTTAACGTAGAGCTCCCAGTTTGCAGAGCGTGTTTGCCAAATGTATTTAGACATCCCAACCACATTGTCGTACGCGGCTTCTGTACCAATGGCCATATAG
>NZ_JATABG010000730.1:0-416 GCF_036533755.1 Vibrio sp. M260118
TTCGGAGCAATGGGGTCTACTTTTGCTTGGGGGTCAACAAGGAACTGAGTTTTATAGTAGATCGTTTGAGGACCAGATGCATTGCGAACTGACCATTCGGCTCTACGGCCCGATTCCGTTTGAAGATATGAGACTCCGTAGCCGGAAGAAGATGACGACTCGTTTATCAGAGTAAAGCCGGTTTGGGTGTGAGGCGCGGCTAGTGACGCTTTGACAGGTTTATTTTGACCGGTGAACTCGATACGGGCTTCAATGTCCCAAACCTGTCGAGTTTCACCAGGTGTCCAGGGAACGCCGTAACTTTGGTGACGAATAACACTAAGAGCAATACCCGCAGCAATGATTAACGCAACTGATATGTAAAATGGGATTTTGGACGTCATAGGCCTACGTTACCTTATTGTTTTTGATCAATT
>NZ_JATABG010000731.1:0-403 GCF_036533755.1 Vibrio sp. M260118
TGGTATTGGTGCGCCATATGTAATCACCACTGAGGTTAATATGTTCCCAACCAAGTGGCGATAGGTGAGCAATCAGATCTCCATCCGCTTCGATACCTTTTCGTTTAAGGGCCTCTATAGCTCTTTCTATATACACCGTATTCCATAATGTAATTGCTGCTGTAAGTAGAGTCAGTCCACTTGCTCGATAGCTTTGATTCTCAAGTCTTCGATCTCTTATTTCCCCAAGCCGATGCATAAAAACAGCTCTAGCAAGAGCATTACGTGATTCACCCTTATTCAAACCAGCTTGTACTCTGCGGCGCAAAGCCGGATCTCGAAGCCAATCAAGCATGAACAACGTTCTTTCTAATCTGCCAATTTCTCTTAATGCTTTAGCTAATCCATTCTGTTTGGGGTAACT
>NZ_JATABG010000732.1:0-400 GCF_036533755.1 Vibrio sp. M260118
AGGCTGAATCATTCTCTAACTCCATGTTATTGGCAAAGTTATGTTTATATTATTATTGTTAATAGAATGTTAACTTTAGCATGTTGGACCAGTTGGAGGAAAGTGTAAATCACAAGTTTTCATACATCTTGTGAACAACGTACGTAAACACAACCAAATTACATGGCTTAGGTTCCGATACTCTTTCTTTGAATCCACACTACTAGTGTAGTTGACGGTAGGTCGCTGGGCTGATTCCAGTCTTCTTTTTGAAGGGCTTTGTTGCGTAATTCAGACGAGAAACCAAACCTCCTAAAGTTGAGCGACTTTTATACAATATACTGAGTTTCAGGCATACCAAGCCCTGTAAGTTTGTTCAGTGCTTTGATCATGGCGTAAGTCTCGCCAACCTGAGCGTTGT
>NZ_JATABG010000733.1:0-388 GCF_036533755.1 Vibrio sp. M260118
GCCCGGTTTTCGGGGCGGACAGTTCCATCGTTCCCACCACTTTCTACCACAGATGATCGAAAAGCTTTGGGCTGCGCGTGACGTTGCCAAAAAGAATAACGAAAAGGCTTTCTCTCAAGCCATTAAAATCATCATGAACTCATTTTATGGTGTATTGGGTTCATCTGGGTGCCGTTTCTTTGATACGCGCTTGGCGTCCAGCATCACCATGCGCGGGCATGAAATCATGAAGCAAACTAAGGTTTTAATCGAAGAAAAGGGTTATCAAGTGATTTACGGCGATACCGATTCAACCTTTGTTTCCCTCAATGGTGAGTTCACACAGCAACAAGCTGATGAAGTTGGCCACCAGCTTGTAGATTTTATTAATGATTGGTGGACTAACCAC
>NZ_JATABG010000734.1:0-388 GCF_036533755.1 Vibrio sp. M260118
CGCCTTATCCATAAGAATTGTTGAACTAAACTCAGCGCCGTAGATTTCTACTTCATCTAAGTTTTTCTTAGAGATAACATCTTTTCCGCCTTGCTCACCCGTTTTCTCTTGTACAATAAAGTCTTTGTAATCAGAGAAGAAGGTAGTGAACTCGAATTTTGCGCTCTCATTTTGTCCGCGTAAACCCGCTTCATATGAGATGCTCTTTTCCGATTTTAGATTAGGGTTCGCTTCAATAATCGCGCCTTGGTTGTAGAAGTAGTATAAATCGTAAACCGTTGGGGCTTTAAAGCCTTGGCTGATTTGACCAAACACAGATAAGTTGTCATTGACATGATAAACCGCACCCAGTTTACCTGTTAATGCACTATCTTTGTTTTCGTCATAT
>NZ_JATABG010000735.1:0-384 GCF_036533755.1 Vibrio sp. M260118
GATTTAATACATTTTTATGTTTCGAATTGGCTTTAACCCAATCTCGCCCATATCGCATATCTAGAAACAGACCAAAGTTCTGGTTGCGGCCAATATCGAGTTGATATTTAAGCCCTGACTCTTCAACCACAGGATGGCTATCTAACTCTCCTAGCAGTACTTCTGATGGTGCGCCTTCCGCATAGCGATGTTGGACAACAATCGCTTTTCCCTGTTTTGCACGCCACAACTGAGTTTCGGCAAGTGCACTCAACCCTTGCTTTAACTGCTGAATAAAGCTTTCATCTACCGCTTTGAACACGCTAACAATCAGCTGGCCTTGAATCCAATCACAAGTCAGCTGCTCTAGGCCTTCAAAACGGCGGCCACGGCCATGAAACAAGC
>NZ_JATABG010000736.1:0-374 GCF_036533755.1 Vibrio sp. M260118
AGCTTTATGCGAAGTTTTCAGTTTAAAGATTAAGAGGTGTCTATGAGTGCAGCTGTTACTTTTGAGCAATTCTGTCAGCATTACGAGTACGATCCGAGAAGTTCGTTATCTCGCTTTGAATATGAGAAGTACAAAGAGAAGAAGTACAAAGAGAACTTGGAGATAGCTAACGAGCTGATCACCAAAGATGCCATCGATAAGATGAAAACATAGAAAAAACGCCCTTAGAGGGCGTTTTTTGTTTCAATCGAACAGCGAACTTTTTGCCCTGTAAATCGCTCTGAAAGCGTCACAAACTTACAGCCCGATTTCTGGCTAAGTAGGTAAGGATAAGTGCTTAAAAACGCTCCTGGAGCGTTTTGAGAGCGTCAGGT
>NZ_JATABG010000737.1:0-372 GCF_036533755.1 Vibrio sp. M260118
TTTAGTATTATCTAATTTAACCGACGAACTGGAGACGAGCCATGAATGATCAAACAGTTAACATCGCACAAATGAAGAACAATGCGGTAGAAGCTGCTGAGCTATTAAAAGTAATGGCACATCCAGAGAGACTTATGGTGTTGTGTCAATTGACTGAAGGCGAAGTTGGAGTTAGCGCACTACAAAGTAGCTCTACGTTGAGTCAATCGGCTTTTTCTCAACATCTGACCGTTTTGCGAAAGCACGGCTTAATCAAATTTCGTAAAGAGTCGCAACAAGTTTTCTATTCGCTTGACGATGAACGTGTCGTCCAGCTTATCCACAATTTGCAATCTACATTTTGTAGTTAACATTTTTAATAAATCTAAGAGC
>NZ_JATABG010000738.1:0-367 GCF_036533755.1 Vibrio sp. M260118
TGACCTAACGCACGTCTTTTTGGCTCTTCGTTACCATTATCGTTCTAATCACACTACCAAAACGAGAAGGTTTATCCGAGTGAGTAACAAGTTTGACGCGCAGCATAAAGCAATAGTTCGGTAGCTTTATACTTAAATAAATGACCATTGACAATGGCTTCACCATTGCTTGCGAGTAGCGAAAGCTTTAGACAGAATCTCGTGTACAGTAGTGTTATCCACAAGTAGAGGCGAACATGCGGGTTCGCCCATTTAACACGATTTTCTTCATGATAGTATCGAGTATCACATGCATCCCCCACTAATAATTCGACGACCTCCGAATAGACCCGCTTTATCATTAATCGTAATAGCGCTGAAGGCTTTC
>NZ_JATABG010000739.1:0-364 GCF_036533755.1 Vibrio sp. M260118
ATACTCTCTTTTAATCACACTTATGGCTTGAAACTCATCTTTCTTGCTCAATAGTTCTGCTTTAAGAAGTTGCTCTTGTTGTTTGGCGCTTGCTAGTTCTTTTCCAATTCCATTGACCAGTTTTTGAATCAGATTATTGGCGCGATCTTGAATAGATTTGAGTTGCGCATTTGCTTGGATCATTTTGTCGTGTTTAGGTCCGTAACGTTTGGCCAATTCACCGACTTGTTTTTCAGCATTGGATTCAGCAAGTCGAATGTCACGAATTTGAGGGTGGTTGGAAATAAGCGACATTGAAGCAAGCGTCGCTGTGTCAGAGTTAACTTGCAACGCATTGAAAAGAGCTTGCGTTTCGATGCGCTTT
>NZ_JATABG010000740.1:0-356 GCF_036533755.1 Vibrio sp. M260118
GTCTACAGCCGATTAAATGGCTTTGACGTTAAAATGTTAGAAGCAGCAAAAGACCTTGGAGCAAGTGAATGGGTGATCTTAAAGCAGATTATTTTGCCACTTGCAAAACCTGCTGTCGCTGCGGGTTGGTTACTTAGCTTTACGCTATCTCTGGACGACGTGATTATTAGCTCGTTCGTTACTGGGCCAACTTATGAAATTTTGCCATTGAAGATCTATTCTATGGTTAAAGTGGGTATTTCACCTGAGGTGAATGCTCTTGCTACCGTGATGTTGATTGTCTCCTTGTTACTAGTTATCGCTTCGCAGCTGTTGGCTAGGGAGAAAGTGAAGTAACGATCGACATACCGTACACG
>NZ_JATABG010000741.1:0-352 GCF_036533755.1 Vibrio sp. M260118
ATGCTGCTTTTTCTTATTAACTCCTATGTTCATTTGTATCCGCCCAGAGCCACATTGCTCTGGGCTTTTTTTATTTGGCCGTTTGAACAGTCTGTATCAAACATAACAACGTGCTATTGGCCATCAAATTTTGATCTAGATTGATACTCACTCGCGCAAATTGGGTAAGATAATCGGCCATTTTTTACCAATGTACGCCATGAAGCTTGCCAATACCCCAATCACTCAACACCAATTTGCCGATATCCCGTTTTTTCTTAAGCGTGATGATCAGTTGCACAGCCATTTCAGTGGCAACAAAGCGCGTAAGTTCATGGCTGTGTTGGAACAAGACTTTCCAAACGTTACAACG